>JAOASB010000026.1 GCA_025210375.1 Maledivibacter sp.
TTATGGTCCAGTAGTTCAGTTGGTTAGAACGCTAGCCTGTCACGCTAGAGGTCGAGAGTTCGAGTCTCTTCTGGATCGCCATTTTGCTGGTGTAGCTCAATTGGCAGAGCAGCTGACTTGTAATCAGCAGGTTGCGGGTTCAAGTCCCATCACCAGCTCCATTTTAATATTTAATCCGGAGGGATGCCCGAGTGGCTAAAGGGGGCGGACTGTAAATCCGTTGTCGACGACTACACTGGTTCGAATCCAGTTCCCTCCACCAAGATAAAAAAACTTGTAATAAGCTTTGGCTTGAAAAAAGTTTTATGGTGTTTGCCAAATTGGTAAATAAATTCCCTTATATGCGGGTGTAGCTCAGTGGTAGAGCCCCGGCCTTCCAAGCCGGTTGCGAGGGTTCGATCCCCTTCACCCGCTCCAATATGTGCCCATAGCTCAGCAGGATAGAGCAACGGCCTTCTAAGCCGTGTGTCCGGGGTTCGAATCCCTGTGGGCACGCCATATACATATATATTGTATTGGGGATTAGCCAAGTCGGTAAGGCAACGGACTTTGACTCCGTCATTCACAGGTTCGAGTCCTGTATCCCCAGCCAATTTTACATAACTAGCTTTGATGTTGGTTATTATTATGACCCATTAGCTCAGTCGGTAGAGCACCTGACTTTTAATCAGGGTGTCCCGCGTTCGAGTCGCGGATGGGTCACCAGTTTTATTTGTTTTTTCGAACAAATAAAAGCTAAGTACCTTTTGGTAATTAACTACCTTATTCGGAGGGGTGTCCGAGTGGTTTAAGGAGCTGGTCTTGAAAACCAGTGACTCCGCAAGGGGCCGTGGGTTCGAATCCCACCTCCTCCGCCAATATGTGGAGAAGTACTCAAGTAGGCTGAAGAGGACGGTTTGCTAAACCGTTAGGTCGGGTTTACCGGCGCGCGGGTTCGAATCCCGCCTTCTCCGCCATGTATAGGGGCCTTTAGCTCAGTTGGTCAGAGCGTCCGGCTCATAACCGGCAGGTCCGGGGTTCGAGTCCCTGAAGGCCCACCAAGTCAACAAAACTTTATAGCGAGCTTTAGCTCGAGAAAAGTTTTGTGGTTTTTACCGATAGGTAAAAAGACTTCCTTATTAACTTTATAGTAGGGGTGTAGTTCAGTTGGTAGAACGACGGTCTCCAAAACCGTATGTCGTGGGTTCAAGTCCTGCCACCCCTGCCAGTTTTGATTTTAGAGGAAAGTTTTAAATGTGTTTTCGGGGTGTAGCGCAGTTTGGTAGCGCATCTGGTTTGGGACCAGAGGGTCGCGGGTTCAAATCCTGCCACCCCGACCATTGTGAGGGCTTATAGCTCAGCTGGTTAGAGCGCACGCCTGATAAGCGTGAGGTCGGTGGTTCAAGTCCACTTAAGCCCACCAAGTCAACAAAACTTTAATGTCAATTAATATGGACCTTTAGCTCAGTTGGTCAGAGCGTCCGGCTCATAACCGGCAGGCCCGGGGTTCGAGTCCCTGAAGGTCCACCAAGATTTGCCCAGATAGCTCAGTCGGTAGAGCAGGGGACTGAAAATCCCCGTGTCGGTGGTTCGATTCCGCCTCTGGGCACCATTAAAAACTATATGCAATTGCATATAGTTTTTTTTATGTTCTATAGTTTTGCTAGTGTAGATATATGTACCTATAGATTGGACTTTATAATATATGAAGAGAAATCCTTAATGAAATTATAGATGTTAATATCTTTAATTTCATTATCTATTTTAACTAAGTATTTCAATTTTTCCTCATTATCTATTTCAGATAAATTATAATCTTTATAGTTAATTTCATTTAAATTTATAAATGAATATTTTCCCACACCTTCGATATTAGCATTTAATAAGGGGATTTTGAATATGAATTTAGTATCCTTTTTCATAAGTCTAAAATTGTAATTGGGATTATAAAGTATAATGTCTTGGGGTAAGTTTCCTTGAAAATTCCCAGACACCTCTAAGAAATCCTTATTTATATGGTATCCAAGAATTCTGATCTTGAGCTCACTATTCACAGAAAATTCCTTTGGAAAATGGGTGAAAACCCTATCTTTATTGATAAAGTTTAGGATTTTAAGGGTAGGCAAAAGATGTAATATATCTTCATAGTTATGGAGTAAGATTTTCTTTTTCAAACTGATATCCTTTGTGATCTCATACTTTTTAAAAAGTCTAACACTTTCTCTACCATCTATTGTATCCTTTCTATTTATACCTAAGAATCTTTCAACGGTTTTTAGTTTGCAATTATCTAAGCCTAGCATGCCTTTATTTTTTCTAACCGCTTTATATAGATCAAAATTATAATAAGGCTCTATTTGATAATTCAGATTATGTTTTAAAAACCTTTTGTTTAGAAATGGTATATCGAAATTAGCTCCATTGTATGTAATATAAAGGTTAAAGTCTTTAAAGGTAGCAATAAAGGCTTTAAGTAATTCTAGTTCCTCGCTAGAATTTTCACAAAAAAATTGCTTAATTATAACATTTTCCTTTTCTTGATACAAGACTCCAATTAAGATAACTTTGTCATAATTTCTATTTAAACCAGTGGTTTCTATATCAAAAAGAACAGACCTTGTATTGTCTAGTAGCAGCTCATTAAAGATAGGTGGCAAACTATAAGATATTTGTTTGCTATTTGTTATTATATCCATTATTAAACCTCCTAAAATAACATAATGCATTTGAGTTAGAAATAGATAGATTAACTATACTGTATATATTATACAATAAAAGATGTCCAGAATTAAGATGAAATAATATTTACAGACACACCTATGCAAATGGTGCGATGATATTATAAAAATATGTTCTGAAATTAAGGAACTGAAAAATCGAATAGACGTATACAAAATATTAGACCTAAACCAATTACTAGTTAAAGGATAATTCTATATATATGTAGAATATAAATAAGTTACAAAGAGCTTTAATATAGAGATTTCCAAAAGTTAAACTTAATTTATACATCTGAAAATATCCGATGTTTCTAGGGAATTTTGATGTGTAAAAATTAATTATTAACCTGAGTTATCTATAGAGGAAATTGCATAACTCTTACTTGGCAGAATTGCATATGCGAATATCATCCTATATTTAATTGCTTAAGATATAAGCATATTTGATGGTATGGCTTTGAAGAATTTTGGACTACATATGGTAGATAGTTTTTGTAGAAGGTAATTATGCAATTTGCTCTATAGATAATATAAGTACTGAAAGTTTTCTAAAAATAAGTTAGGAGGATTTGGATGGTTAATATTGATACTATTAAACGGGGTACAAAAAATGGTTTTAATACTGTAATAGATCTAGGCAAGTTTATAATACCTGTTTATTTTATTGTTACAATCCTTAAATATACTCAGGTTTTAAATTATATAGCTACGTGGTTTGAGCCTATTATGAAAGCTTTTGGGTTACCGGGAGAAGCAGCAGTAGTTCTAGTTTTAGGAAATGTACTTAATATTTATGCAGCCATAGGAGCTATATCCTCCATAACTTTAACGGCTAAACAAATCACTATTATAGCAGTCATGTTATCATTCTCCCATACCTTACCCGTGGAGACTGCGGTTAGCAAGAAGGTAGGAGTTAGTGTTGCAGTAGTGTTGGTGATTAGAATTGGCTTAGCTATCATTTCGGGATTAATACTCAATCTAATAATCTGAGTAGGGGGTGAACTATAAATGACTGAAATAATGACTATAGTGACGGAAGGGCTAATAGGAGGATTCAAATCTGTTTTTAATATAGCAATCATAGTATTTCCACTTATGATTCTAATGGAGATAGCAAAGGATTTAAATTTACTTGATAAAATTGCAGATTTCTGTAAACCCTTAACAAAATGGATGGGGGTATCAAAGGAATCAGCTTTTCCATTAGCTATTGGACTAGTATTTGGGTTGGCCTATGGAGCGGGAATAATAATACAAAGTGCAAAGGAAGGAAATTTAGATAAGAGAAGCTTAATTCTTGTGTCCATCTTTCTAGTCTGTTGTCACGCAGTTATTGAAGATACTTTGATTTTTGTTGCTGTTGGAGCCAATGGATTTCTATTGCTAACCATGAGATTAGTTACTGCCTTAGTTTTAACTATTGTTATATCAAGAAAACTACCGGATATATAGGAGATATAGGTTAAATATTATGCAATAGGATTGACTAATAAACAGATACATATTCATAAAGTGCCATTCGTTTTTTAAAAAAAGTAGGAGCTAAGAATGACAAATAACTACATTCTTAGCTCCTACTAGCTTGAGCTGAAAGGGGTATCTTTTTATATAAACTTTCTATTTTGTATAAAAATCTTTTTCAAAAATTTCTTTGATTTTCTTACCGTCTTCAGTAATTGATAGTGCTAACATAAGTTTAATTCTAGCTTTTTGTCCATTAAGACTGCCTCCAAATATAACCCCTAGGTTTCTTAGAGTTTTTCCTCCTCCATCATAGCCATAGGAATCAAGAACCCTTCCCATTGGACATCGGGATACAAGAACAACTTTTACTCCCTTAGATATAGCATTTTTGATACCCGATACCATCATAGGAGGAATATTACCCCTGCCCATTGCTTCTATTACTATACCCTTAGCACCCTTGTCAACACAAAAGTCTATTAGGGAAGAATCTATTCCTGCATAGGTCTTAATAAGGTATACATTTTCTTCTATGCTGTCGGTTTCGATATGATGATGTTTCACAATGTCTCTATAAAATATAACTTCGTCATTATCTACTATGCCTAAAGGGCCAAATTCTAAGGATTTAAAAGTGTCCAAGCTAAGGGTATGAGTCTTAGTAACTTCACTAGCAGCATTTACTTCATTATTCATAACAACAAGGACACCTTTATTTTGTGCTTGGTCAGAAATAATAGTACATATGGCCGCAGCTAGATTACTTGGGCCATCATAGCCTAGCTCTGAACCATTTCTCATTGCACCAGCAATAACTATGGGTTTATTTGAGAATATATTTAAATCCAATAGGAAGGCTGTTTCTTCCAAGGTATCAGTACCATGGGTAATCACGATCCCGTCAATATCATCTCTTTGTATCAATGTTTTTACTAGTCTAGATAGATTCATCATTTTTTGTGGGGTCATATGGGGACCAGGTATT
This sequence comes from Maledivibacter sp., assembly GCA_025210375.1. Taxonomy (NCBI): domain Bacteria; kingdom Bacillati; phylum Bacillota; class Clostridia; order Peptostreptococcales; family Caminicellaceae; genus Maledivibacter; species Maledivibacter sp. The sequence goes on from JAOASB010000026.1 coordinate 5,152, forward strand.
GTCTCAAAATTAACCATTTCTATATCCGCAAACTTATCTATATTTGTAACCATAGACATTATTTCTTCACTGGATAAAGCTGGAATAGCGGCAGAAATTCTGGGATCAATTTTCATTGATATAGTTCCCCCCGTAAAAACAACAGCTACCTTCTTATTTGCCATAAAGTACCTCCTTTAAAAAGCTTATACTATTATTATTATATAATAACCATATCATTAAATAAAAGAATATTAAGATATATTAAATAAATTATAATAATCAATTTAAATGTATAGATTTCCCAAAGTTAAACTTAATTTATACATCTCAAAATATCCGATGTTTTTAGGGATTTTTGATGTGTATAAATTAATTGTTTAACTGGAATATCTATACATATTTCCAAAAGTTAAACTTAATTTATACATCTCAAAATATCCGATGTTTCTAGGGGGTTTCAATGTGATGCCTAGTATAGAGATGATAATTTAGAACAAAAAAAAGTAAAAGATTTACCAAAGGTAAATCTTTTACTTGGGGTATTGGGAATAGAGATTATATGATTGAGGTTTTCCAGGGGGATAACCACATAGAAATTATAACAAAATTCGACAAAGAATGCAAGGAAATTGTCAAAAAAAGTAGAAAAAATATTTTCCAATTTATGAATTTATAAAGTAGGTAGTATTTGCAATGATTTATTGGATTATTCTGTGAAGTGGAGTAAAATATAAATAGTGATAAATGGGATATGTATAGGAGGATAATCATATGTGTACTAAGGATGCTATGAGGAATCAATTTTTGAAAAAAAGAAGGAAGATGAAGAAGGAAGAAGCTATAAAATGTAGTGAAAGTATAATCCATCGGCTAATGGGTTTAAAAGCTTTTAAAGAATCTAAAAATATTATGATATACTTAAGTTTTAATAATGAGGTTGATACATATAAACTTATGGAGGATTGCTTTAATAATGGGAAAAGAGTTATTGTACCATATTGCATAAAGGAAGAAAGAAAAATAGTACCTAGTGAGATAAAAGATCCCGATATTGAGCTTAAAACTAGTTCCCTTGGTTTTAAGGAGCCAGACTTAGCAAACCTGAGGGAAGTAGAAACAGAGGATATAGATTTAGTAATAGTTCCTGGGGTGATTTTTGATAAATCCGGCAATAGGATAGGTTTTGGAGGGGGCTATTATGATAGATTTCTTAAAAGATTAAAAAATACTACCATAACAATTGCTATATGCTATGATTACCAATTAATTGATAAGGTACCCGTGGATGAGTTGGATATACCTGTAGGATGTATTATAACCGATAAAAGGATAGTTAATATTAAATGAGCAAATTGCATAATTACTTTCTATAAAAACCATCTACTACATGTAGTTTAAAAATCTTCAAAGCTATACCACCAAATATGCTTATATCTTAAGCAATTAAATTAAGGATGATATTTGCATATGCAATTGTGCCAAGTAAGAGTTATGCAATTTCCTCAAATAAAAAAAGCTCATTTAATACTTTTGTTTTTTGAGCTTTATTGGTAAACATAATTATATCAACCCCTAGTCTTTTATGTTATAATAATAAGCATGTAAAATATTATGAGGGGGAAACAAAATGAGTGCTAAATTAAAGGTGAATCTTTTAAGATATACTCCAGATGCTGAAAAACTCATTGCTTCAGCGGCTAAGCTTTGTTATTCAGCGGTTGGAGTAGATAAAATAGAAGACAAGCTAACAGGGGAAAATACTGATAAATTTTTAAATATGCTAATGGGAATGGGACATGAATCACCCATTGAACATGTTAGCTTTACCTTTGGGGTTGAGGGTGTTAGTAGGGTGCTTACCCATCAACTAGTAAGGCATAGAATTGGATGTTCCTATTCACAGCAATCCCAAAGATATGTTAAGTTAGACCAGTTCGAGTACATAATACCACCTGCAATAGAGAGTGTTCCCGAGGCGAAGGAAAAATTTATTAAAGCCATGGAAGAAGATCAAAGAACCTACAATGAATTGGCCGATATATTGTTTGAAAAACATTTTAAGAGCTACGTAGAAGATGGATGTAGTGAGAAGAAAGCTAAAGGGTTTGCAGAGAAAAGGGCCATAGAGGATGCAAGGTATATTTTTCCGAATGCCTGTGAAACTAAGATTGTTGTTACTATGAATGCCAGGGCATTAATTAACTTTTTTAAGCATAGATGCTGTAATAGGGCTCAATGGGAGATCAGAGAATTAGCAACTGAAATGCTTAGACAGGTAAAGGCTGTGGCACCAACTTTATTTAAATATTCTGGACCAAATTGTTTGAATGCTCCTTGTCCTGAGGGAAGCATGACCTGTGGAGAAATAAAGGAAGTAAGAGAAAAATTCAATGCATTATAATAAAAATTAAAAAATTTCAAAAATAGATTTGAATATACTGCTTTACTATGCTAAAATATTATCGGATAGTATCTTCTATAGGAGCTATACCGTAGATAGTTTTATTTAAAACATAATAACGTGGTTGATCTGCTCTGAGCCAGCTATATGGACCGAGACAGAAGGAATTAGTGTTGAATGTTTAATAGTCTTATTTTATAGACTTTTAATATAAATATCGACTCTTTCTATGTCTTTTTGTACATACTAGACTCAGAAAGGGTTTTTTTGTTGCAATTAATTTATTAAGAAAGCTTTTGATTAAACCCATATTATTCATAGAATGGTTGAAAAAGTGCAAGTAGTTTTGATTTCTAAGACATTTATCAAATTCGAAGGCATACCTAGACGGTACGTCGAAGATTTGATGAATGCCTTAGAAACAAAAGGACGTAGTAGAGTTTTAAATTTTCTATGGATAATCTGGGTTAAAAAAGAAGGGAGTGATTGGACATGAATAACAGGGAAAAAAATAGAATCTTAAACAAGGAAGCTTGTATAACTATTGGTCTCTATATTTTCTTTTTTATATGGTGGTATGGTTTTGCCTATGGGCTAGGATCAAAGGACCCTTCTGAGTATTCATATGTTTTAGGGTTTCCGAGCTGGTTTTTCTATAGCTGTATACTAGGCTATGTAGTAATATGTCTATTGTTATGGTTTGTAGTGAAGAAATTTTTTGTTGATGTTGATTTTGATGAGGAATAATTTTTAGATAATGTTCCTAAGGGAGCTTTTTAAAGGAGGTCAATATGGGTAATATTCAAATAATTATACCAATGATAGTTTATTTAGCACTTATGTTATACATAGCTTACCGTAGTAATAGAGTAACTACACAATCAGAGGGAGAAGGATTTTTACAGGAATATTTTATTGGTGGCAGGAGTATGGGAGGCTTTGTACTAGCTATGACTTTGATAGCAACATACACTAGTGCCAGTAGTTTTATAGGAGGGCCAGGAGTAGCTTATAAGCTAGGACTTGGGTGGGTTTTACTTGCTATGATACAAGTACCTACTGCATTTATAACGTTAGGGGTTCTAGGTAAAAAATTTGCTATAATATCTAGAAAGATTGGTGCGGTTACAGTAACTGAATATCTGAGAGCTAGGTATAAAAGTGATGGGGTTGTAATTCTATCTTCTATTGCTATTCTCGTATTTTTTTCAGCCGCAATGATAGCCCAATTCATTGGAGGGGCAAGGCTATTCCAAACTGTTACAGGGTATCCCTATATTGTAGGCCTTATGATATTTGGAATTACTGTTGTAATCTATACAGCTATAGGTGGATTTAGGGCAGTGGCTGTGACAGATGCGATACAAGGTGTTGTAATGATTTTTGCTACGATATTTCTATTCTTTGCAGTTATAAAAAACGGTGGAGGATTAAAAAATATAATGGATTCATTATATCAGATTAATCCTGCCATATTAACACCGGATTCCGGTGGAGCAATAGCGAAACCCTTCATTCTATCATTTTGGGTATTAGTTGGTTTTGCAGTATTAGGTTTACCCCAAACTACAATTAGATGTATGGGTTTCAAAAACTCTAAATCCCTACATAATGCAATGGTAATAGGAACTGCCGTAGTTGGGTTTTTAATGCTTGGAATGCATTTAGTAGGGGTTTTGGGCTCAGTTATAGTTCCAGACATACAGGTAGGAGATTTGGCCGTACCAAATATAACTTTGAAGGTATTACATCCTATTTTAGCAGGGATATTTATTGCTGGACCATTAGCCGCTATAATGTCAACGGTTGATTCTATGCTCATACTAGCGTCAGCTACCATAATTAAAGACTTATATATAAATTATGGAGGGAAGGATATATCATCAAAGAAGGTCAGTAAATTGAGCTTTTATACAACTGCTATTTTAGGGATTATAGTATTCTTATTATCAATAAAGCCTCCAGAGTTGTTGGTTTGGATCAATTTATTTGCCTTTGGGGGTCTTGAAGCCGCATTCCTGTGGCCTACTATCATGGGATTGTATTGGAAGAGAGCAAATTCCACAGGGGCTTTATTGTCTATGATCACAGGGATTGCTGCATATTTTTATTTTACAATCCTGAAGATAAAATGGTTAGGAATGCATCAGATAGTACCTACTGTACTAATATCCTTAGCGGCATTTATAATAGGAAGCTTGATGGGTAAAAAAAGTGATGAGGATACGATTAAATTATTCTTTGGATAGAATGGGGAAGTAAATTATCACTTCCCCAGGCCGATGACAAATGCCCAATTTCTGCGTTGCTGTTGGAATTTCCGGTACTCACTTGCAGTCAAAGCAAGCTCCGTTCCTCAATTCCAACGTGCCTTGAACTTGGGCGTTTGTCTCAGCCTGTCATCTTGCATACTTTGTCTACAATCTGAGGAAGTGAATTATCACTTCCTTTTTTCATGAATAATATCTGAATATAACGTCTCCCTTTACAAAAACTATTGAGTAAGATAAAATATGGAAAGAACATTTAATAATATGTGGCAGGAGTGTTTTGAATGGAAGTATATTTAGATAATGGAGCTACGACAAAGCCAAGGGAAGAAGTAATAGATATAATGATAAAATCAATGGAAGAATACTATGGAAATCCATCGTCATTGCATAGTAAGGGTGTTGAGATTGAAAGGCTGGTAAAAAAAGCTCGAAGGCAAGTGGCTAAGGCTTTGGGTGCCAATGAAGGGGAAATATATTTTACATCCGGGGGCACTGAATCAAATAATTTAGCTATTTTAGGAGCCTTGGAAGGTAATAAAAGAAAAGGAAAACATATAATTACTACTAGGATAGAACACCCTTCTGTCTTACATGTATTTAAAGAATTAGAAGAACAGGGGTATGATGTATCATATCTGAGGGTTGATGGAAATGGATTAATAGATATTGATGAATTCCAAAAAGTATTAAGGGATGATACGGTTTTAATAAGTATAATGTATGTAAACAATGAGGTTGGAACCATAGAGCCCATATCTGAGATATGTAATATAATTAAGAATAGAAAAAATAGACCGCTGTTTCATGTAGATGCTATACAAGCCTTTGGGAAAGTAAGCTTTAGCTTAAAAAGGCTTAAGGTGGATATTATGTCTATAAGTGGACATAAAATACATGGTCCAAAGGGGATAGGAGCCTTATTTGTAAGAAAGGGAACAAAAATCAAGTCAATCATTTTTGGCGGAAATCAAGAATTGGGATTAAGATCAGGGACTGAAAATGTACCGGGGATTCTTGGATTGGGAGTTGCGGCTGAGCTTGTGAAGAATGAACTTGATTTAAACATCAATAGTATGAAAAACCTAAAGGCAAAGCTTTTACAAGGCATCAAGAATAATTTAGAAGACATAAAATTAAATGGAGCAATTGGTGAAGGTTCCGCACCCCATATACTTAATATTTCATTTAAAGGAATTAGAGGTGAGGTATTACTTCATACTCTGGAACAAGAAGGTATTTATGTTTCGACGGGTTCTGCATGTTCTTCTAAGAAGAAATCATTTAGTCATGTTTTAAAGGAAATGAAGCTTACTAATGAAGAAGTGGAAGGGGCTATACGCCTTAGCTTCAGTCCTCAGAATACTGTAGAGGAAATTGAATATACCATAGACAAGCTTTGCAGTACGGTTAAAGATCTAAGAAAAGTTATTGGTAGGAGATGATAAAATGGAAAAGGTACTTATTATTAGATGTGGAGAGATAAGCTTAAAGGGACTTAATAGACCATATTTTGAGAATACACTTTTGAGAAACATTAAGACAGTTATAAAATCCATTGGGAAAATGAATGTATACAAGGCTCATGGTAGGATTTATATAGATCTAGAGGCATATGATGAAGAGGAAGTAATTGAAACTGTTACTAAGGTATTCGGAATAGTTTCAGTAAGTGTGGCATATATTTTTGAAGCGGAAATGGATAGAATTTGTGAAATGGCCTTAGAACAAGCCAAGGAATGTATAGAAGAAGATGATATAAAAACCTTTAAAGTAGAATCAAAACGGGGGAATAAAAGATTTCCTATTAAGTCACCAGAGATAAGCAGGACAGTGGGGGGTTATATATTAGAAAATACTGATGAATTAAAGGTTGATGTACATAATCCCGATGTTATAATCAATGTAGAAGTGAGGGACAAGGCATATGTCTATTCTAGAAAAATGCCTGGTTTTGGTGGAATGCCCTATAAAACTGGTGGTAAGGCAATGCTATTGCTTTCTGGAGGTATAGATAGTCCTGTGGCAGGGTGGCTTGTAGCTAAAAGAGGGGTGGAAATTGAAGCAGTACACTATCATAGTTATCCATTTACAAGCGATAGAGCCAAGGAGAAGGTAATAGATTTAGCTAAGATTTTAAGTAAATATTGTGGAAGAGTTAGATTACATTCCATTAATCTTTTAAATATACAGAAAGCTATAAATGAAAATTGTCGTGCTGAGGAGATGACAATACTTTCTAGAAGATTTATGATGGCAATAGCTGAAAGGGTGGCATTAGATAGAAAATGTAAAGCATTAGTAACTGGAGAAAGCATTGGACAGGTTGCAAGTCAAACTATGGAGAGTATAAATGTAACAAATGCCACTGTAAATATGCCAGTATTTAGGCCGCTAATTGCTATGGATAAGATGGATATAGTAAAGATTTCTAAAATAATAGATACCTATGAAACATCAATATTACCCTTTGAAGATTGTTGTACAGTATTCTTACCCGATAGGCCTGTTACAAAGCCAAGACTTGATAAAATTTTAGAGTCTGAAAAACTACTGGATGTAGAAGGGTTAATTAATGATGCAATTAGTCATATGGAAGTAATCATAGCAAAACATGAAGACTAAACAATATTAAGGATTGAGGAAATTGCATAACTCTTACTTGGCTGAGCCTAATATAGAGAGTTTAGGGTAAATCTTAATTTATACATAGCAAAATATCCGATGTTTCTGGGGAGTTTTGATATGTACAAATTAAAGTTTTGACTGGAATCTCTATATGGGAATATCATCCTTAATTTAATTACTTAAGATATAAGCATATTTGATGGTTTTTATAGAAAGTAATTATGCAATTTCTTCGATTAATTTTCAGGTGTCATTTTGACGCCTTTTTTTTATTTGTAAGTCAAATCGAAGAAACTAATGACCCTTTATTTGACAAAATTAGAACCAGTATTTACAAAAATAGCTAAATTTCATTGAAGGAAAAATACATGGATTCAAGAATATAATATAACACAAAGAAATATAGGGGGGATTCGATTGCGACTTAATTTAAAAGTAGAAAATAATATATTAGTTGTCTATCTAGATGGAGAATTGGATCATCATTCTGCTGAAGAGGTAAGAGAAGATATTGACTCTGCCATAGATTCTAAGAATATTAGGAACTTAATTTTTGAGCTGTCAAATATGAAATTTATGGATAGTTCTGGCATTGGTGTCGTTATTGGAAGGTATAAGAAGATAGATAATCTAGGGGGAAAAGTAGGCGTTGTTATTTCCAATCCCCACGTAGATAGGATTTTTCAAATGGCGGGAATATATAAGATCATAAATAAGTACTCTACAAAAGAAGAAGCTTTAGCTAATATGTAAAGGGGTGAATAGATTGAATTTCCAAAACTATATGAAGATAGAGTTTTTAAGCAAATCTCAAAACGAATCTTTTGCAAGAGTTGTTGTAGCTTCATTTGTATCACAGCTCGATCCAACTATAGAGGAATTAGCTGATATAAAAACTGCAGTCTCCGAAGCCGTTACCAATGCAATAATACATGGTTATGAGAGCCCAAATGAAAAGGTAGTTATAGAATGTAAAATAATTGGAAATACTATAGAGATTGTAATAGAAGATTTTGGCGATGGGATTGAGGATATTGAACTTGCCAGACAGCCTTTATATACTTCAAAGCCAGAACTAGAAAGATCTGGTATGGGTTTTACCGTAATGGAAACCTTTATGGATGATATTTATATTGAGTCCGAAAAAGGTGAAGGAACAAAAATTAGTATGAAAAAGAGGATAAGGGCTGGGGAAGATGGGGAGTAGATATTATGGGGTGACTGCTTCATTTAAAGAGAATAATAACTTTGATACAGAAAGAACAATGTTCTTAATAGACAAGGCTCAAAATGGCGATAGAGAAGCTCAAGCTATATTAGTTGACGAAAATCTAGGATTAGTAAAAAGCTTAGTTAGTAGATTTGATAATAGAGGCTATGAAAGGGATGATATATTTCAGTTAGGTAGCATTGGATTAATTAAGGCAATACATAAATTTGATTCAAGTTATGGAGTCAGATTTTCTACTTATGCAGTGCCAATGATAATCGGAGAAATCAAAAGATTTTTAAGGGATGATGGTATTATCAAAGTAAGTAGAAGCCTAAAGCAAACTGCAACAAAGGTCAAATATACAAAGGAGGCACTATCTAAGCGATTGGGAAGAGAGCCAACAATAAATGAGATAGCCGATGAACTAAAGATTGATAAAGAAGAAATTGTTATGGCACTAGAATCAAATATCCATCCTGACTACCTATATGACGTAATACATCAAAATGATGGATCACCAATACATTTAATTGACAAAATAAGTGAAACTAAGAGCGATGATAATGAAAGGATCATTGATAATATTGCCTTGAAGGAAGCTTTAAGTAAATTAAAGCCTAGGGAAAGGCAGATAATTATTTTAAGATACTTTAAGGATAAAACTCAATCACAAATCGCTGAAGGCTTGGGCATATCTCAAGTACAGGTTTCTAGGATTGAAAAGAAAGTATTAGGTTTAATGAAAAAAATATTAGAGAAGACGTGATTATCATGTCTTTATTTTTTTGGAATTAATAAATAGTAATATGGTTAATACTATAATTAATAGAGCAAATTGCATAATTAACTTTCATTAAAACTATCATGCAATTTCATCAATAAATATATTGAGGTGGTATAATGAGGAATTCAATTAGTAAAAAAACAATAATAATAGTATTTATAATTATGCTTTCGGCAACCACATTTTATTATTCATATAAAAAAAATAAAAGCAACAGACCAATTGCTGCAAAGCTAGTTTATACGGATACAGATGTATCTAGTTCCATATTATAGATAGTTTTGGAGGAATCATTATGGATTTAGACTATAAAAAGAATATTAGCTCAAATTTACTGTTTATTAAAAACCATGAAGAGCATGAAAAGAGACATCAGTGTGATAATGTAATGATTAACAAGGATATCACGGGGAAAGATATTAAAACCAGTTTAATGGATATCAAAAATTGACCGGGATATGACTTCTCCATGGAGGTGTTAAGGTGAAAAAACAAATCACTCAGGTAAGTAAGGAAAAGGAATATAAGGAATATGTAAATAAGAAAGTGCCTAAACCCACCTATCTCAAAAACTGCATCTGGGCGTTCATAGTAGGTGGAGCAATTTGCACATTTGCCCAGTTTATTTTGAATACTTTAAAGGATTCAGGATTGAATAAGACCGATGCTAATACAGTGACAGTAATCATAATGGTATTCTTGGGAGCATTTCTAACTGGATTGGGGATATATGATAAGCTCGGCAAAGTAGCAGGTGCTGGATCTATAGTGCCAATTTCAGGATTTGCCAACTCCATTGTGGCACCAGCCATGGAATTCAAGCGAGAAGGCTATGTACTTGGTGTGGGGGCAAAGATGTTTAGTTTAGCTGGTCCAGTTTTAGTATATGGATTTGGATCTTCAGTAATTATTGGTTTACTTTACTATTTTTTGACTAAATAGGGAGGGATAGATTTGGCAATAAAAAAAATAGGAACTCAAACCGTAAAATTTGATAGTCCACCTATAATAACAGGAACCAGTAGTATCGTCGGACCCAAAGAAGGAGAAGGGCCCCTTAGTCCATATTTCGATGTAATACTACAGGATGATCTTTTCGGGGAAAAGAGTTGGGAACTTGCGGAAAGTAAAATGCTCCGTGAAACTGTAAAATCAGCAGTAGAAAAGTCGAATAAAAAGTTATCCGATATAGAATATATGTTTTCTGGAGATTTGCTAAATCAGCTAATGTCAGCATCCTTTGCCGCTAGGGATTTAGGCATACCATTTTTTGGTCTTTATGGAGCATGCTCTACCATGACAGAGTCATTAAGCTTAGGGTCGATGATTGTGGATGGAGGTTATGCAGACAATATAATAGCAGTCACCTCTAGTCATTTTAGTTCTGCCGAGAGACAGTTTAGATTCCCATTAGAGCATGGTAATCAAAGAAAGCTTACGGCACAATGGACAGTAACCGGTGCAGGTGCAGCGGTGGTTTCTTCCTTTGGAGAGGGGCCAGAAATCAATTATGTAACCACTGGTAAGGTTGTTGATTTAGGTATAAAGGATGTTAATAATATGGGAGCCGCAATGGCTCCAGCAGCTGCGGATACCATAGTTAAGCATTTTGAGGATACAGGACTTCCCACGGATTATTATGATTTGATTGTTACAGGGGATTTGGGTCAAATTGGGAAAGAAATAGCCGAAGAATTGGTTTTAGATAAGGGTTACAATATTTTACGCAATTATAACGATTGTGGGCTACTAATATTTGATAATGACGCTCAGGATACCCATGCTGGTGGCAGTGGATGTGGATGTTCTGCTTCGGTATTTTGTGGTTATATTTTTAAAGAAATGTCAAAAAATAATTTAAACAAAGTACTTTTGATTTCCACAGGAGCATTGTTATCGGTCACAAGTACACAACAGGGTCAATCAATTCCTGGAATTGCCCATGCTGTTTCAATAATAAATAAAGGTAGTTAGGAGGCTTTATATGGATTATATAAGAGCATTTATAGTGGGCGGAGCCATATGTGTCATAGGACAACTCTTAATGGATGGGACAAAGCTTACTCCTGCCCATGTATTAGTCTCATTTGTAACAGCGGGAGCCATCTTGGGGGCCCTTGGAGTATACGAACCCATAGTAAAGTTTGGTGGCACAGGGGCAACCATACCACTAACAGGATTTGGTTATTCCTTGTCAAAGGGAGCAATAGATGGGGTTAAGAAGGCAGGTATACTTGGAGCTTTTAGTGGAGGGATTCAAGCGACGGCAGGTGGTGTCGCCGCAGCTATTGTGTTTGGATATATCATGGCAGTAATATTTACTCCTAAGAGTAAAAAATAGACTAAATAAGTTAGGATGGTCAAAATTATGGAAAATAAGAGAAAAATAATAATTGTTACAGATGGTGATGGATTTGCTAGGAGAGCAGTAGAAAGAGCCACAAAAAATGTAGGTGGAAGATGTATCTCTAGATCCGCCGGGAATCCCACTCCTTTAAGGGGAAAGGAAATAGTTGAAAATATAAAAAGTGCCAAGCATGATCCCGTTGTAGTTATGGTAGATGACAGAGGACATAATAGAATGGGAAAAGGCGAAGAAGCTTTAGAATACATTGTGAACCATGAAGATATAGAACTCTTGGGAGTGATTGCTGTAGCATCTAATACTCATTATGTCAATGGAGTAGAAGTTGACTTTTCTATAACAAGTGATGGTGAAGTAATAAAAGGAGCCGTCAATAAATCCGGAGAAAGAACCGATGAGAAGATTCTCTTCGGAGATACTGTTGATGTGTTAGGAGAATATGATATTCCTTTGATTGTTGGCATAGGAGATATAGGAAAGATGGATGGCAAGGATGATTGTGAAATTGGAGCCCCTATCATAACAAAGGCTATGGAAGAAATAATTAACAGGAGTGGGAGTAAGGATGAAGCTGTCAAAAAAAATAGATAAAAACATAGAATTATTGGATAAAAGAATTGGCATATCGAAAAGCTTTGATGTAGTTAATAGAGAAGTAAAAATTGGAGGCAGAGCTGCCTCATTGCTATTTATAGATGGTTTTGCCAAGGATGACATAATGCTTTTTATCCAGAAAACTCTTCAAGGATTGGAAAAAGAGGATATAAATCCTAATACCATTGAAAAGTTAATGACAGAGGAGATAGCTTATCTAGAGGTTGAAACCACATCGGAAGTCAAGCAAATAGAATTTATGGTTCTATCCGGTGCTTTAGCCATATTAATAGATCAGGAGGATAGGGCAATTATACTAGATGTTAGAACCTATCCTGCAAGGGGGCCAGAGGAGCCGGAACTAGAAAAGGTGACTAGAGGGTCAAGGGATGGTTTTACAGAAACTTTAGTATTTAATACTGTATTAATACGAAGAAGAATAAGAGATCCAAATTTAAGGTTTGAAATAACCAAGGTTGGGAAGAGATCTCAGACAGATGTTGTCATAGGGTATATAAAGGATATAGCCAATCCAAAACTAATCAATGATCTAAAGAAAAAGATAGATAAAATCAATACGGATGCATTAGAAATGTCAGAAAAGACCTTGGAAGAATTTATACTGGGAAGAAATTGGAATCCTTTGCCCCAGGCGAGGTATACAGAAAGGCCAGATGTTACAGCCTCACATCTATTGGAAGGGCATATAATCATAATAGTAGATAATTCACCAAGTGTTATGATAGTACCCGTTACTATGTTTCATTTTACACAACATGCACAGGATTATTATCAAAATCCTGCGGTTGGAACTTATTTTAGATGGATAAGATTTATTGGTATGATATTCTCTTTAATAATTCCCCCTCTTTGGCTTTTGTTGGTATATTATAAGGGAAGTGTTCCAGAATGGCTTGAGTTTCTGGGGCCCAGAAAAACCGGTGAAATTCCTTTGCTTATACAATTTATTATACTTGAATTGGGAATTGACTTATTAAGGACGGCTTCAATACATACACCAAATGTTTTATCAACTTCTCTATCAATAATAGGAGGATTAATCCTAAGTGAATTCGCCATAAAGGTTGGATGGTTTGTTCCAGAAACAGTACTTTATATGGCGGTAGCAGGATTAGGTATGTTTGCAACTCCAAGTATCGAGTTTTCCATGGCCCTAAGATTATTTGGATTAATTTTACTTATATCTACCGGGGTGTTCAAAATATATGGATTTATTGCAGCTCTTATATTTATATGCATAGTATTCGTCACCACAAAGTCCCTAGGGTATATAAGATATACATGGCCGCTGATACCATTTGATTGGAAGGCATTGTCTACTATACTCACCAGAAAGCCAATACCTGAGGTCAAAGCTAGACCCAGTTTTTTAGGCCCTATAGACAGGGATGCCGCTCCTCCAGATGATAGTGTACCAAAGTAGAATAAAATTCACTTGAGTTTTATAAATTTAAAACTCTAATCCAATAGGTAAAACCCCGGTAGATGAATTCTACCGGGGTTTCACTAATCATTACTATCTATTAAACTATTATCATCGCTATCGATTATATTGGGGAGATTTACATCTGGAAGATCAATATTGTCTGGTAAAATATTATCCAATTTAGATTTAATTGTTCCATCCGGATAAATAATGGTACCGTCTATTAAAAGCTTAGTTCCGTCTGGAAAAATCTTAGTCCCATTTGGTAAAACTATAGTTCCTAAGGGCAAGTTTTCAATAGGATTATTGAAATTATTTCTATTAAAAATTGATGTATGAATATCACAATATTCAGTAGGAAGCTCATTGGTATAGTCCCTAGGAATGATGCCATTGTGTTCTTCCGGTTTATATGGTATAGGTCTTTTGATAAAAATCTGCGAACCGATAAGGTCATCTGGACAGTATTCCGTAGCAAGTTTTCCACTTTCAGAGCATACAACGGCCTTAACGTGAACATCGTCGTATTCAGTTGGTGCAGTACCTTTAATAAAGTATTCGTTTCTTATATGTCCAGCTTCCTTTGAAAGCTCCGTAGCACGCTTGCCAGATTTAGTATCTATAGTCACCCTAACCAATCCATCGGGCTTTTCAAATCCCTTATTTGGAAGATCCTTATGTATCTCCGTCATTATTTTATTCCAGAGAATAGCACTCAGTTTACTTCCATTAGGTAGTGATGTTTGTATGTCATTTCCTATCCATACACCAGCCACATAATATGGAGTATATCCTACGAACCAAGCATCGATTTTATCTGAGGTAGTACCTGTTTTACCCGCCGCAGTCATTCCACTTTTGAGTCTTGCACTCCTAGCAACACCAGATTCTTCTACACCACTTCTCATTATATCTGTAATTAAAAAGGATACTTGAGGGTTTACTACAAAGGTTTTTAAGGCTTTGTTTTCTAATATGATATTACCATTTCTATCGGTAACCTTTGTAAAGGAATATGGTTTTATATGAACACCTTGATTTCCAAGACTTCCGTAGGCAGCTGTTAACTCTAAAGGTGAAATACCCCTTGTCATACCACCTAATGCCATGGCAGATGAATACATATCGGTTCTTGATCCAGATTCTACTATACTCGTAATGCCCATTTTCTTTAAGTACTCAACCGATGTAGTTACCCCAAGTCTTTCAGAAATGACGACTGGAGGAACATTGCAAGACCATTGCAGTGCATGTCTTAGGGTCATAAGACCCCAATAAGGGTATTGCTGATGGCTATACCAGTTTCTTGGCCAAAGTTTACCATTAGCATTATAATGGGGCACGTCATCTATTATAGATGCTGCCGTCCAGCCATTATCAAGGGCAGGAGCGTATATAGCTATTGGTTTAATTGAAGAACCAGGCTGTCTTGGATTTACAGCCCTATTAAATTGTTTTTGACCCTTTATATTTCTTCCGCCTATTAAGGCTTTGATTTCACCTGTCCTGTAGTCAAGTATAACGGTGGAGGATTGAGGTTGAATTGTACCCTTGCTGCCTATAGTATAATTTTCCTTTGAAATGAGGATGTTTCCGTCACTATCCTTCTTAAAGAAGTCAGGCTTTGAATTTAAAAATTCATTACTGACAATTAAATTTTTACCTGCATCAAAGGATTTATACTGAGATGGTACTTTAATACTACCACCTTTATAAATAAACATATCGTTATTTTCATTTGCTTTATATGAATCCTTTAGCCTTACTTGAATGCCAACCAATTTGTTATTGTCATACAAAGCATTGAAATTTAACCTTCTGTTTTTATATAGTAGTAAATCTCCATTGTCACCATACTTGAAGTCACCCTTAGGAATTATTAAATCCCCATTTTGATTGATAATATAACTTTGCTTATATAAAACTATTTGACCTTTATTATTTTTTATAACATTCCTTAAATTACCCTTGCTATCCTTTAATGATGGCATTTTAGGAAAGTTTTCATTATTGGCATATATCTTTTCAAGCTTAGTTTGCATATTCAGATCTAATGTACTATAAATATTTAGCCCCTGTGTATATAGCATATTTGCTGCTTCTTCTTTTGTAACATCAAACTCA
Organism: Maledivibacter sp.; assembly: GCA_025210375.1. Taxonomy (NCBI): domain Bacteria; kingdom Bacillati; phylum Bacillota; class Clostridia; order Peptostreptococcales; family Caminicellaceae; genus Maledivibacter; species Maledivibacter sp. The sequence continues at coordinate 20,960 of JAOASB010000026.1, forward strand.
GCCATTAGTGCATCGATAACCTCATCCTTAACTAGGTCTGTAAAGAAGGAAGATATATCGGTATTTTTAATTTTTCCAGGTTTAAGTCGGGTTTTCAGATCTACATTTTTAGCTTCTTGGTATTGTTCTTCGCTTATTTTATTGATAGTTTTCATATAAAATAAAACATCCGTGTATCTTTCCAAGCAGCTTTCATTGAAAACTATGGTATATAACTCATCACTATCATCTAATATGTAGTCATCATCTTTTACATCGCCCTTCTTTTTAGTTGTAAAAGGAGAATTATATGTAGGTCTTTGTGTTATACCAGCAATTAAAGCAGATTCAACTAAATCTAAGTCCTTAGCATCCTTTGAAAAATATTTTTGCGCTGCAGCTTGAACGCCATTAGCACCACTTCCAAGGGATATAGTATTTAGATATGCTTCAAATATTTGTTCTTTTTTCAAAGCCTTCTCTATTTGAATTGCATAATAGGCTTCTTTAATTTTTCTCGTTAGATTTCTTCGACTTTTAATTTCTGGCAAATAGACATTTCTAGCTAACTGTTGTGTAATTGTACTGGTACCTTTGATCTTACCATTTTTTAGTCCGCCGATAACAGCACCAACTAATCTTTTAAAATTGAAACCATGATGGTCGAAGAAAGTTCTATCTTCAGTAGCGATAAAGGCATTTTTTAAATCCTCATCAATTTCTTCATATTTAACAATAGTTCTTAAACCACCGCTTTGTATCTTTTCTAAAACATTACCATTACTATCGTAAACTACGGAATTTTCAGATAGCATCAATGGTATTTTTGATGGATCTACGGGCTGTACATCCTTTAATGCAGCTTTAATAAGGCCAGCAGCCACTCCAGCTCCTATAAACCCAATAATAATTAAGAGCAAAAAAGTAACTTTGAAAAAGAGTAAAATCTTATTTTTCTTTTTCTTTTCAGGCTTTTTTTTGCTTTCCTTCGATCTGGATGATCGACGTTTATTGCTTTCACTCATTTACAATTACCTCCCAATTTGTATAAAAGGGCTAAAAATAGTATAAACTATAGAAGATATTATATCACATCATGTTAAACTTGTTAATTGTATAAAAAATTTGAGAATATTAAGATAATGTTACTGATAAATTATGTTCACAAAATCAAGTAAAATGCTTATTGCCATTGACTGTGTTAGTAGATATTGGATAATGAGGAAGTTGCATAATATATATGGTATAGCTATTGAAATTCTAAAACCACATGTGGTAGATGGTTTTTATAGAAAGTAATTATGCGATTTGCTTTTAATGATATATTTTTTGAAAAAATAATTTGAAAAATTGTTGTTATTATAAATATATTATGGTAACATGAAGCTAATATCTATTCTTAAAAAACTGTGAAGGAATTGAGTAGTCGTCTATGGTTACAATATAAGAGAGTAGACCGGTGGGTGAGAGGTCTACAGTACATAGATGAACGAATTACACTCTGGAGTTTCGAAGTCCAAAAGCTTCGACGGCTACCATCCGTTATCGTGGGTTGAGGCATTATAATATGCGAATTAAGGTGGTACCACGACTTTCTCGTCCTTATAAAGATGAGAGGGTCTTTTTTATTGTTATTTAATTGGAGGGATTACGATGAGAAATGTTTATGATGTATTAGTAGAGCGTGGGTATATTAAACAAACTACCCATGAACAAGAAATTCGTGAGCTTTTAGGTAAGGAGTCGGTTACCTTTTATACAGGTTATGATCCAACAGCAGATAGTTTACATGTAGGACATTTTCTACAGGTAATGGTAATGTCCCATATGCAAAAAGCAGGTCATAGACCCATTTTCCTAATTGGCGGGGGAACTACTATGATAGGAGATCCATCGGGTAAAACTGATATGAGAAAAATGTTAACTCAAGAGCAAATTCAACATAATGGAGAATGTTTTAAGAAGCAGGTAGCCAATATGCTGGATTTTTCAGAGGGAAAAGCCATTATGGCTAATAATGCCGATTGGCTAATGAACTTAGAGTATATACCATTTATAAGGGAGATTGGAAGACATTTTTCAGTTAATAGAATGCTTACAGCAGAGTGCTATAAGGCTCGTATGGAAAAGGGTTTATCCTTTCTAGAATTTAACTATATGATTATGCAGTCATATGACTTTTATCAGCTAAACGAAAGATATGGATGTAAGCTTCAGCTTGGTGGAGATGACCAGTGGTCTAATATCATATCCGGGGCCGATTTAATCAGAAGAATGAAGGGTGAGCCAGCATATGGTATGACATTTACCCTTCTTACAAACAGTGAAGGTAAGAAAATGGGTAAGACCGAGGCCGGTGCCATATGGCTTGATGCTGAGAAAACATCTCCATATGAGTTTTACCAATACTGGAGAAATGTTGACGATGCTGATGTTGAAAAGTGCCTATCTTTGCTTACATTTTTACCTATGGATGAGGTAAGAAGACTGGGTGCCTTGGAGGGTGCAGAAATAAATACAGCTAAAGAAATTCTTGCCTTTGAAGTAACAAAATTGGTTCATGGTGAAGAAGAAGCTAAAAAGGCTAGTGAAGCCGCAAAGGCCTTGTTCGGAAAAGGCGCTAATATGGAGAATATTCCCTTTACTGAGATTCCAAGAACAGAGTTTTCAGAGGGAATGGAAATACTATCTCTTTTAACCAGAATTAATATAGTTTCATCAAAGGGTGAGGGGAGAAGATTAGTACAACAAAATGGATTATCAATTGAAGATGAAAAAGTGAAGGATATTAATCTTATTCTAAAGGAAGAAGATTTCAAGGATGATAAGCTCCTTATAAGAAAGGGAAAGAAGGTATATCATCAGGTAAGGTTGGTTTAGAATATCTATATATTGAAAATAAGGGATTGTTGACAAAGTCAATAAGATGACAGGCTACCTAAAAAGCCGAAGTTCGAGGCGTGGTGAAAGCAAGAGACCGTAGCGTATATAGACATACGTAAGGGTTCTTGCTTGAAGCAACAACGAAGAAATTTGGGTTTTTAGGCAGCCAGAGGGTGTTTCATAATGAATGAAGTTCAAGCTTTTGAAATTGTTCATTTTGAGACACCCTTGTTTATTTGATTTATTGTGAATATAAATATATAATTTTTATATAAACTTAAATCTAAAAATTTAAACAATTAAGCAAATTGCATAATTACAATCCTCAAAAACTTACTCCCAAATATAGTCTTAAATGCCTTAGTGCTATACCCTATTTATTATGCAATTATGCCAGGTTAGAATTATGTAAATTCCTTAATAAGGGGAAATTGTATAACCATCATCTCAGAAAAACATGGTTATATAGTTTTTGAATGTTTAATAAGGATAACATCAAATATATTATTTTATGAGTACAATGAAAGGCGATGATATCTCTTGAAAAAACTAATTGTAGTCGCTAAGGCTAAAGGTATAGGGGAATACTACTGTGAGGAGCTTAGGAACTTTTTTGCTGATGAGATTCAAGTTGATTATATTACCTGGGATAGTAAGGATATAGAGGTTATTAACAGCTATGATATGATTTTGATTACCACCTATACGATTATTGATAGTATTATGAAATATGTTAATAAAAACTGTAAAATTATAAAAATTATAAAAAACCTTAGTGGAGAAGGTATTAAAAAGATAAAAGAAATTCCCTATGGATCAGAAGCACTTATAGTAAACGTAGGACCAAAAACAGTTTCCGAAAGCATATATCTTATATATGCATTAGGTAGAACTGATTTAGATCTTCATCCATATTATCCTGGAATCAAAAAATATAAAAAATTAGATATTATATTGACTCAAGGAGAGCCCCAATTAGTACCAAACTATGGGGGTAAGGTTATAGATATACTAAATACCACTATAGATACGAAAATACTTTTAGAAATAATATCATTTTTTGATTTGGACAAGAAAAAGTTATTAGGAAAACTCATGGAGAGAAGTAGTATAAAGAGGGTCAATAATGAAGGAGTATCCTTTGTTATTAGTGAAAGATTTATGCTTGAAAATATTATAAATGTTTTATTTGAAAATCTAAACGAAGGTGTTCTTATTTTTGATAGTGTTGGACAAGTAACCAGCAGTAGTAATAGTGCCCAGCTATTTCTTGATAAAGCTACACATAATATACTAGGGAAAAACATTACCGATATTATTCCTATTAAAAGAGATGTTATATTGGAAAGTGAATTCGTAGAGAAAATAATCAAGATAAATAATATTCCTTTGATTTGTAATGTTATCCCTAAGATTACAATAGGAAGTAATGACTATGGTTTAGTAATACTTAAGAAATATAATGATGCTGAGATGAAGATGCACTTGTATAAAAATGAACTTATAGATAAAGGCCATAAATCTAAATATAATTTACATGACATTATAGGATCAAGTTATGAAACTGAAAAGGCTAAAAATATTGCGGTTAGAATGGCTAAAAGTAATTCCACAGTACTTATAACAGGTGAGAATGGAACAGGCAAGGAGCTGTTTGCCCATGTAATACACAATAATTCTAGAAGGAAAAAAGAGCAATTTGTTGCTGTAAACTGTTCAGCTATACCAGAAAATCTTTTAGAAAGCGAATTGTTTGGATATGAAGGTGGAGCATTCACTGGGGCAAAAAAAGAAGGTAAAAGAGGGCTGTTTGAAATTGCCAACGGGGGAACCTTATTTTTGGATGAGATAGGTGAAATACCCCTTCATTTACAAAATAGATTACTAAGGGTATTGCAGGAAAAGCAGATTATGAGGATAGGGGGAAATACCATTGTAAATATAGATGTAAGGATAATAGCAGCTACTAATATTGATATTAAGAGACAACTAAAGGAAGGAAAGTTTAGAAAGGATTTGTATTATAGACTTAGTGTACTTCCCTTAAACATTCCACCCCTAAGGGATCGTGGAAATGATGTTTTAGAGATTTTTGATAGGATTATAAGTGATAATGGAGAAGATTTACTTCTAGATGAAGAGGTTAGACACTATTTTACCCAATACTCTTGGGATGGAAATATAAGAGAATTAAAAAATTGTATAGAATATCTTATAAATTTAGGCAAGGAAACTATTTCATTTAATGACTTGCCAGATAATATGAAGAATAATGATGACACACTTGATTCATCTAATATCAAAAAACTCAAATTTCAAACAAAAGGAGAGGCCATTCTTGATGTATTATATGATAAAAATAAGCAAAACATAAAGATTGGGAGAAAGCAAATATCTAAGGAATTAATGAAAATGTCTGTTTTTCTAGGTGAACAAGAGGTTAGAAGGGAGCTTTTAATACTCAAAAGCAAGGGACTTGTGACCATATCTAAGGGAAGAGGAGGGACTAAAATAACACAAAAAGGCATAAGCTATTTAAATTCATAAAAAACAATTGTATTAATTGTATTAATTGGATGAATTAAAACCAATTAATACAATTATTTTTTATTCAATTCACATTTTTGAAAAAATTCTGCACATTCCACTTGAATTTGAAGGGGAAAAGGTTTGGCATGGATTTTGCTGATATTATTAGAGAAGATGATTACTAATAGAAGGAAGGAGAATGAATTTGAAGATGAAAAAGATGAGTAAGATTATGGCTATAATTATGGTGTTAGTTGTTTTACTTGGTACTGTGACCGCATGTGGTAAGAAAGAAGCAAAGAATCCATCAAAGGCTAAGGGGGATATAGCTGTAACACCTTCATCTGAACTGGATCCTGCAGACAAAGTGCCTGAGATTGAATTTTGGATTCAGTCACAAACAAAGGATCCTAAAAGATACGAAGCGGGACTCATGATATCAGAAAACTGGAAAAAGCTAGGCTTTAGAGTGAGTGCTGAGACAAGGGAATGGGCCACAATGTCTGCTCAAGGTATGAAGGCCCACGAACATGATGTGTTTATGGTTAGATGGGGAGGTAAACCTGAAAGGGTTGATCCATATCACTGGTTGTTCTCAATGCATTCTTCCGCTGAAGCTCAAGAGGGAGGATACAACGTAGCTGGATATATCAATCCTAAATATGATGAATTAGCTAAGATATTTGCAACCCACCTTGATATGCAGGAAAGGCAGAAGGCTGCAAAGGAAATGCAAGCTCTTCTAGCTAAAGATGTGCCACAACCTCCTATGTTCAAAACAAAAATAAGAAATGCCTATAACAAGGGTAAGTTTACTAATGTGACACCTGGTATAGGACTAGGATTATATAGCTTTTGGAACTTCATGAATATAACACCCACAACGGATGATAAGATTTTAAATCTTGGTCAAGGGAATGATATTACACTTTTAAACCCATTAACAACTAAAACTGGGCAAGATATCTATATGCTTAAGAATATCTATGATCCATTAGTAAGATTAGATACAGAAGGAAAACCAGTTAATTGGTTGGCTAAGGAAATAAATGAGATAGATGATACAACCATCGAAGTAACTATTAGGGATGATGTAAAGTTCCATGATGGAGAACCCCTAACTGTGGATGATGTCAAATTTACATTTGATTTTGCTAAGGAAGTAAAATCACCAACATATTTTGCCCATATTAGAAGTATTGAGTCTGTTGAAATCAAAGATGAAAATACGGTGACATTTAAGCTTACAGAGCCCTATGCTCCATTTATATCAAATACCCTTTCGCTATGTCTAATTCTTCCTGAACATATTTGGAGCAAGGTTTATGAGGAAAAGGGAGCAGAAGGAGTGCTTACCTGGGAGAATATCCCGGCTATTGGTTCAGGACCATTTATATTTGATTACTGGAGACCTAATGAAGAATTTGCATTAAAAGCTAACAAAGATCATTTCCAAGTACCTAAGATAGAAGGAATAATCAGAACCCCATATGCACAATCCCTAGGTGTAGTACAAGGTTTAGTTGCTGGGGAAGTTGAAATGTCCTCTCAAAACCTATTACCTTTAGATCTAGAAGAGGTTAAGAAGAATCCAGGCCTAGAGGTTCTTGAACTTCCAGATATGGGTAGTTATGTAATACACTACAATATAAGAAAAGCACCATTTGAAGATGTATATGCAAGACGTGCTTTGACAATGGCCATCCCTAGACAAAAAATTCTAGATGTAGTATTTGATGGCGATGCACTAAAAACGTTTTCCCTTGTTTCAGAGGACAATACTTTCTGGGTAAATCAAGATATAGAAAAACTTGATTTTGACCTGGATAAGGCCCGTAAAGAACTTCAAAATGCAGGGTATAGATGGGATGAGGAAGGAACATTGTACTATCCTAAGGATTTTAAACCAACACCTATATTACCAGAACAATAGATATGCTGAATTGGGGTTACTCAGAATGGAGAATCTTAAAACCCTAACCTTCATTCTGAAATAGCCCAGGGCTGAATTAAAGGCATTGTCCTTTGAGACAGCCCCCTATATACGCAAATGAAGAATAAGAAGGGTATATCAACAATGAAAAAGTCTTAATTGATAACAAAAATAACTAAAAAGGATAGAGTGAAGAAAATATGAGATTATTTAAATATATTTCGAAAAGACTTATTATTGCTTTCTTTACATTATTTATATTAGTAACTATTGTTTTTTTCATGTTTAGAGTGATTCCAGGAGATCCGATCAGTATGTTTATAGACTCGGGATTAGATAAAGAATCACAGGAACTTCTTTTGGAGCTGTATGGATTAGATAAATCTATTCCAGAGCAATATGTCATATATATAAAAGGATTATTTACCGGGGATTTGGGGAATTCCTTTACCTATGGTAAGCCCGTGTTGGAGGTGATTGGGGAAAGATTCCTTAACACACTTATACTAACCATTACTTCCCTTATCTTAGCTTATACTATAGGAATAATAGTGGGAAGCTATCTTGCTTGGCATAGGAATACCAAAATAGATTATATAGGAACTATTATGGCATTATTAATAAGATGCGCACCGGTTTTTTGGACTGGTCTGATATTACTTTCAATATTTTCATTCAAATTGGGATGGCTACCTTTAGGGGGTATGACCACTGTGGGAACTAACTTTACTAGCTTTTGGGATAAAATATCTAGTGTGGATTTTCTTAAGCATTTGATACTACCGGCGGTTGCATCGGCACTTTATTCTGTAGCTACACCTACATTGCTTATGAGAACATCTATGCTGGAAGTAGTAAAGGAAGATTTTGTTGAACTCGCTTTGGCTAAAGGCATTCCAGAGAAAAAAGTTATGCGTAGACATGCCATGAGAACGGCTTTACTTCCAGTAGTTACTATATTTGCTGTATCAGTAGGTCGTGCCATAGGTGGTTCAGTATTAGTGGAAACCGTATTTAGATGGCCTGGTATGGGAAGAGAAATTGTACTTGCAGTAGGGTCTAGAGATTATCCTATGGCACAGGGTGCATTTCTATTTATCGGATTTGCCACGATTATGTTTAATTTATTAGCGGATGTTTTATATGCATATTTAGACCCTAGAGTATCCCTAGATTAGGAGGAGGAATCATGAAAAAAGCATTAAAACTACTAAGCAAGAATAAGGTAGGGGCATTGGGATTTATAATATTTTTATTCTTTGTACTGATAGCCATATTTGCTGAGCAAATAGCTCCCTATGATCCTATGGAAATATTATTTCATCCAGATGGTGGTGTAAAAAGATTACTTCCTCCGTCAGCAGAACATTTACTAGGTACAACATATATGGGAAGGGATGTATTCTCACAAATGGTGATAGGGTCAAGAGTTGCTGTATTGGTAGGCTGTATCTCTGCTGTATGTGTTGCTTTTATTGGAACCAATATAGGCTTGATTGCCGGATACTTTGGAGGCAAGGTAGATAGAATACTTATGGGTATAGTAGATATAATGTATGGTTTACCCTTTTTACCCTTTGCACTTATACTTGTATCGGTTTTAGGACCCGGCGTCCAAAATGTTATATTAGCAATTGTTTTGATTACATGGAGAAACTCCTCAAGAGTAATTCGCTCCCAAGTTTTATCTATAAAAAATAGAACATATATTGAAGCTGTAAAATTAAGTGGGGCTAGTGATTCAAGGATACTTTATAAACATATAGCTCCAAATGTTATGCCAATTTCCCTGGTATATGTTGCTACAACTATGGCATCGGCAATAATGTCCGAATCTAGTATAAGCTTCTTAGGTTTAGGAGATCCATTGCAGGTAAGCTGGGGTAGAATACTATTTACTTGCTATTCATCTCAAGCTGTTTTCAAAGCCCCCTGGTGGATAATACCTCCTGGAATAGCAATCACATTATTGGTATTATCCGGGTATATGATGGGTAGAGCAATCGAAGAAATAGTAAATCCAAGGTTAAGGGAGAGATAACATGGCATTGTTAGAATTAAAAAATGTTTCCATAGAATATAAACTTTCAGATGGGGTATTAAAAGCAGTTGATAATGTATCACTTAATATTGAAAATGGAGATATATTAGGTTTAGTAGGTGAGAGTGGTTGTGGTAAGAGTACGATTATAAAAAGCATCATAAAATTGCTTCCATCAAACGGTAGAGTTTCACAGGGAGAGATGTTATTTGATGGAGTAGATATTATCAAGCTGTCCAAGGAAGAAATAAGAAAAAGAAGATGGAAAGATATTTCGATGATTACTCAAAGTGCAATGAACTCACTCAATCCAGTGTATAGAGTAGGAAAACAAATTACAGAAGCCATAATTGAGCATGACAAGGTGAGTAAAAGTGTGGCAATGGAAAGAGCGGGAGAATTATTTGATATTGTTGGTTTGGAAAGGGGTAGACTTGAAGATTATCCCCATCAGTATAGTGGAGGAATGAAGCAAAGAGCTATTATAGCAATGGCTTTAGCCCTTAATCCAAAGTTGATTATCGCCGATGAACCGACTACAGCATTGGATGTAGTAGTTCAATCCCAGATACTAGAAAGAATTAATAATTTGCTTGAAGAATATGAGGGTTCAATGATATTAGTAACCCATGATATATCTGTAGTCGCACAAACCTGTAATAAGGTTGCAGTTATGTATGGAGGAAAGATAATAGAATATGGGGATGCAATACAAGTACTGAAGAAACCAAATCATCCTTATACAATGGGACTTAAGAATGCATTTCCATCCTTGGTGGGAGAAAAGAAGGAATTGGTATCAATAGCAGGTAGTCCACCTGATTTATCTAAGGAATTAAAGGGCTGTCGTTTTGCTGCAAGATGTCCATTTGTATTGGATGAGTGTAGAACCGGTAATATTGATAAAACAGAGGTGAAGGATGGTTTCTTCCATTGTATAAGGGGTGACGAAAGAGAGAAGTTAAGAGAACTCGCTGATTTACCCGATACATGGGAAAGTTAACTTATAGGAGTGAAAATATGACTAAAGGAAATCCAAAATTAATAGAGGCGGTTGACCTTAAAAAGGAATTTACAGTCAAGGTAAAGGGCAAGGGTAGAGTAAGGGAAGTAAAAACTCTAAAGGCTGTAGATGGAATAAATATACATGTTAATGAAGGTGAAACCCTAGGGATAGTGGGTGAAAGTGGATGTGGAAAAACCACTACCGCAAAGCTACTGCTAGGACTGTATAATCCTACAAGTGGAAAAATAATGTTGAAGGACAAGGATATTTCTAATTTAGATAAAAAAGACATGAAAAGCTTTAGAAGGCAGGCTCAAATGGTTTTTCAAGATCCATACGAATCATTAAATCCTAGATTTAAAGTGAAAGATACAATAATGGAACCCCTTGAAATACATGGTATTGGTAAAGATAAAGATGATAGGTATGAAATAGCCAGGAAAATACTAGAAGAATCTGGGCTAAAACCAGCGGAGCAGTTTATGGAGAGATATCCCCATGAAATGAGTGGAGGACAAAGACAAAGGGTGGCAATTGCAAGGGCCTTGGTTCTAAATCCCGATTTCCTCATAGCCGATGAACCTGTATCTATGTTGGATGTATCCATTAGGGCAGGTATACTAAGGCTGTTAAGAAAAATGATTACGGGCAGAAATTTAGCGGGAATAGTTATTTCCCACGATATCTCCCTTGTTAGATATACCAGTGATAGAACGGCTGTTATGTATCTGGGAAAGGTTGTGGAACAAGGGGATACAGAAACTTTAATAAAAAAGAGATATCACCCCTATACAGAAGCATTATTAGAGGCTGTGCCTAGCCCTGATCCTGAAGTGAAGCTCAGTTTACAAAAAATAAAGGGAGAAGCACCAAATCCAGTTAATCTCCCAACAGGTTGTAGATTTCACCCAAGATGTATTAAATGTATGGAAGTATGTAAGACAGTAGAACCCAAAGAAATAGATATGGGGGATGGTCACAAGGTAATGTGCCATTTATATGAAAGGAGATAAAAATGGGTAAAGCATTGATTTTAGAAAATATGACATGGAAAGAATTAGATGAAATAAAGGATAAAGTAGAATTGGTAATAGTACCGGTGGGGTCTACGGAGCAGCATGGACCAAATACAACCCTTGATACCGATACCATAAGAGCAAGGATAATTAGTGAGATGATAGGGGAGGTTTTCGGAGAGAGGGTCCTTGTGGCACCTACTATACCTATTGGACTTTCTTATCATCACATGAAATTTCCAGGGACATTGACTTTTTCCTTGGAAACCTACCTAAGAATTTTGAGGGATATATGTTGGAGCTTTAAACAACATGGATTCAAGAAAATATTATTCTTATCGGGACATGGTGGAAATAAACGACCTATTCAAGAATATGCTTCAGAAGCAAAAAAAGAATTTGATATGGATATATATATGAGTGGTATAGGTGGGAGCTTAGTGAGAGAATTAAGTGAAAAATATGGATTTTCCAAATTTAAAGGCCATGCTTGTGAGGTTGAAACTTCTCAAACCATGTATTTAGCTCCAGACCACGTGCGATATGATTCCCTTGAAAAAGCAAAATTTAGAGATGATAGCAAATATCTAATCAAAGAATATACCCATGGTGGTGGTGTATTCTGGGATTATAGAAAAGTTACAGAGAATGGAGCCTTAGGGGATGCCACAAGGGCAAGTGTAGAATTCGGGAAGGAAATGAATGAAATGGTAATCAAGAAAATCACCGAATTTATTGAGAAGATAATATTATAAAAAATATATATGAATTTATCCATATATATTCATAATGTTTAGAATCAAATACTGAATTATATTAGAGGGATGAAGGATGAAGGATAATTATAATCATTTTAAATTGACCGATGAAAATGGCGAAATAATTAGAAACAATAGAGGAGATAAGGGTTCAAATGGTATGGTAGCCACAGCCAGGCTTGAGGCCTCAAAGATAGGAATAGATATAATAAAAAGTGGAGGAAATGCCATAGATGCAGCCGTTGCTGTTGGCTTTGCACTAGGAGTATGCGAACCAAATGCATCGGGTCTAGGTGGGGGAGGTTTTATGACCATTAGGCTTGGTGATAGTGGAGAGACCATATTCCTAGATTTCAGAGAGGTCGCACCTGCACTAGCAAATCCATCTATGTGGCAAATAGATGATAATGGGGATGTCATAGGCGATGAAAAATCCCAAGGTGGTAAATCGATCTGTGTTCCAGGAGAAGTAGCTGGACTTATATCGGCATTAGAAAACTATGGGACAATGACTTTGGAAGATGTCCTAAAGCCAGCTATACAACTAGCAGAGGATGGATTTATCGTCTCAGACATGTTTAAACGGGATATAGATAATTACAGAAATAAGCTTTTAGAATATGAAGAAAAGGGAAATGTGTTTCTAAATGACTACAAAGTAGGAGATAAAATCACCAATAAACCACTGGCAGATACCCTTAGAAAAATCAGTGAAGAAGGGACAAATGGATTCTATAAAGGGGCTGTTGCTGATAGAATAATCAAATCCATCCAGAAGCATTCGGGAATAATGGCCATAGAAGATTTGGAGAACTATGGTGTTAATGAATTAAAGCCTATGAGGGGGACCTATAGGGGCTATGAAATTATTTCTTCACCGCCTCCAAGTTCAGGAGGCACCCATATTATACAGATTTTAAATATTTTAGAAAACTTTGATATTTCATCCTATGAAGTCAATTCCACCGAATATATGCATATATTTTCTGAAATATTCAAGATGTGCTTTGCAGACAGACTAGAGTATATGGGTGACCCTAATTTTGCATATGTGCCTATTAATGGGTTGATATCAAAACAATATGCCAAAAGACTTGCTAGGAAAATAGACATGGACAAGGCTAATAAATATGGATATGATTATCCAATTGATTTTGAGCCCACTGATACCACCCATTATTCCATAGGGGATAAAGATGGGAATATGGTATCAGTAACTAAAACCATAAGTGCATTTTTTGGATCAGGAGTGGTACCAGAGGATACGGGGATAGTATTGAACTGTCAAATGAGGGGTTTTGCCCTAGGTGAAGGAAAAGCAAATTCAGTAGGGCCCAATAAAAAGCCCCTTAGCTCGATGAGTCCTACTATAATACTAAAGGATAATAAGCCATTTGCAGTACTAGGTTCTCCTGGCGGTAATAGAATCATTACCACAGTAGCCCAGGTTATATCTAAACTCATAGATCATAATATGAATATAGAAGATGCTATTAATTCTCCAAGAATATCTAACTATGTGGATGGTATCATGCTTTATGAAAGTAGAATATCATCGGATTCCATAGCAAAGCTACGGAATATGGGGCATGATGTTGAGATGCTATCAGAATATGATAGAAAATTAGGGGGAGTCCAAGGCATTAAATATAATGATGAAATGATAATAAAAGGAGCGGCGGATCCCAGAAGGGATGGAGTGGCAATTGGCTATTGACATAAAAATAATTAGGAGAGTAAGTATGGATAAATTGATGGAAAGAAGAAGTATAGGAAACAAGGCTATGGTTTCCAGTGGTAAAGCACAAGCCTCCCAAATAGGAATAGATATTCTTAAAAAGGGAGGGAATGCCATAGATGCAGCAGTGGCTGTGGGTTTTGCCCTAGGGGTATGTGAGCCTGCTACATCGGGCTTAGGGGGTGGCGGGTTTATGACCATAGTTACTCCTGCTATAGGCAAGCCAATCTTTGTTGATTTCAGAGAAGCAGCTCCTGAAAAAGCAAGTCCCCATATGTGGGAAATTGGCGATGATGGCAAGGTAGTTAATAGGGAAAATGCTATAGGAGCAAAATCCGTAAGCACCCCTGGAGAAGTAGCCGGTATGATATATGCTTTGGAAAAATATGGAACGATGAACCTCGCTGAGGTTATGGAACCTGCTATTAGATTAGCTGAGGAAGGCATAGTTGTAACTAAGATGATGGAAGGAATGCTAAGTGAATATGCTGAGCATTTAGGAAAAAGCAAGGATGCGTCTAGGATTTTTTTAAGAAATAATAATTACTATAAAGCGGGAGATATATTTACAAATGTAGATTTAGCAAATAGTTTAAGAGAAATTTCAACGGGAGGGAAAGAAAAATTTTATAGGGGCAAAATAGCCGATGCAATAATTGAGACTATTAATGATAAGGGTGGGATAATGACCCATAATGACCTTAAAAAATATGAAGTTGAATTAAAGAAACCTGTAATAGGAAGCTATAGAGGATATAAGATTATATCTTCACCACCTCCTAGTTCTGGAGGTACCCATATAATTCAGACATTAAATATATTAGAAAGATTTGATGTAGGAAAACTGGAAGTGAATTCCTGTGAGTATTTACATTTGTTTTCAGAGGTTTTTAAATTATCCTATGCCGATAGAGTAAAATTTATGGGTGATACAAATTTTGTTGATGTTCCCTTAAATGGTCTTGGCTCCAAGGAATATGCTAAGATTTTATCAAATAGAATAGACCCCAATAGATCTCAAAATCCTAATATCTATGATCCTTGGACCTATGAACATCATGATACCACCCATTATTCCATAGCGGATTCTGAGGGAAATCTTGTATCAGTAACTAAAACAATCAATCATTTTTTTGGATCTTGTTTAGTGGCAAAGGATACAGGAATTCTGCTTAATGATACTATGGCGGATTTCTCAATAAAAAGGAATGATGTAAACTCAGTGGATAGTGGGAAGAAATCCTTAAGTACCATGGCACCTACTATTATTCTAAAGGATGATAAACCCTTCGCAGTAATAGGGTCTCCCGGTGGAGCAAGAATAATAAATATTGTAGTCCAAGTCATATCTAAGTTGATTGATCATGATATGGACATTCAAGATGCAATTAGTTCTCCTAGAATTACACAGAATACCAGCAACGATATGTTTTATGAAGATAGGATATCAAATTCAGTTATTGACAAATTATCTAATATGGGGCACGATATGAAAAAACGCCTTCCATGGGATAAGAAAATGGGCGGTGTTAACGGAATAAGATTTATGGAGGATGGTACTATAATCGGAGGTGCTGATCCTAGAAGAGATGGTAAAGCTATGGGATTATAGGGATATATGGAGGAGTCAATCATGATGTTAAGAGACACATATGTAGAAATAAATCTTGATAATATGGCACATAATCTAAAAAAGATACGGGAGTATGTAGGGAAGGATGTAGCTATAGCAGCTGTGGTTAAAGCTAATGGATATGGACATGGGGCAGTAGAAATAGCAGAAACTATAATGGAAAATGGCGGAGATTATCTTGCAGTGGCTACCCTCACAGAGGCTATTGAACTTAGAAAAGCATATCCTAAATATAAGATTTTTATTATGGGATATACTCCTAATGAATATCTTGAATACGTTGTAGATAATGATATAGTCCAGTGTATTTTTTCCATAGAGCAGGCAGCAATATTAAATGATCTAAGTAGGGAGAGAAATAAAAAGGCTGTAGTTCATATTAAATATGATACAGGATTTAATAGGCTGGGATATAGAGATTGTAGAGAAAGTATTGATGAAATTATTGAAATCTTCAAATTTGAAAATCTTAGGGTAGAGGGTATATTCTCACACTTTGCCCTTGCAGGCGATGAAGAAAATAAAAAACAATTTAGGGATTTTATAAATGCCGTAGATAGGATTGAAGAGTCGGGAAACAAATTTAAGTATAAGCATATTTGTGATAGTATATCAGCTATTGATTATCCCGAATTCAATCTTAGTATGATAAGACCCGGTGCAATATTATATGGATTAAAGTCCTTTAGGAAGAATGATATAGATATAAAGCAAGTACTAACCTTTAAATCAAGGATATATTATATAAAAGCAATTAAAAAAGGAGAAGGTGTTAGTTACAATTATAAATGGAAGGCCCATAGAGATAGTATGATAGCCACAATACCTGTTGGCTATTCCGATGGATATCCAAGAAATATGGCGGAAGTGGGTATAGTGACTATAGGAGGTCACAAGGCACCTGTTATAGGGGTTATATGTATGGATCAATGTATGGTAGATGTTACGGATATACCCGATGTAAAGGAAGGGGATGAAGTAATCATCTATGGCGATGGAAGCAATAATACCATTGACATACAAGAGGCATCAAAGCTTGGGAATACAAATAAAAACGAAATAGTTACAAGAATCACAAGAAGAACGCCAAGGGTTTATATAAAAAATAAAGAGATTTATAGGATATTAAACTATCTATTGTAAGGGGGGGAATTTAAATTGAATACTAGAGCTAGAGTAGAAGAAATGTTTAACGAAATTGTTGCAATCCGTAGAGATTTTCATAAACATCCCGAACTAAGTGGAAAGGAAATAAGAACTGGGGAAAAAATATGTGAATACCTTGATAAATGGAATATTGAATATGAAACCGGTATTGCAGAAACCGGGATTGTAGGAATAATAAGGGGTAAAAAAGGTGAAGGAAAGACCATAGGGATGCGGGCTGATATAGACGCTCTTCCCATTAAAGAAACCGGGGATTATGATTATTGTTCTATCAACGATGGAGTAATGCATGCCTGTGGTCACGATGTTCATACCACCATCCTTCTTTGTGCCGCTAAGTTATTAAAAGAAATGGAAAATGAAATTAAAGGTAATATCAAGTTGTTTTTCCAGCCTGCTGAGGAAGCAATTGGTGGAGCTGATAGAATGATAAAGGATGGATGTTTAGAGAATCCTAAAGTAGATCATGTAATAGGCTTACATGTAATGCCTAATATTGAGGTTGGTAAAGTAGAGCTTAAGTATGGTAAACTCAATGGAAATTCAGGAAGTGTTAAAATCACAATAAATGGAGATTCTGGTCATGCTGCTTATCCTGATAAATCAATTGATGCCATAGTTGTTGCAGCAAACGTAATTATAAGTTTACAAACACTTGTGAGTAGAAATGTGTCCCCATTAGATTCAGTGGTATTGACCTTTGGTAAAATGTATGGTGGAGAAAAGGCTAATATAATTACTGATAAGGTGGTTTTACAAGGAACACTAAGAACTCTTGATACTGAGAGTAGGGTATCCGCAAAGGAAAAAATAAAAAGAATAGCCGAGAATGTTGCTGTAGGACTAGGAGGAAGTGCAGATGTAGAGTTTAAAGACGGATATATTGCACTGATAAATGATGACTATGTTGTTGATGTAGTAAAGGATACAGCAATGGATGTATTAGGAGAAGAGAATATAGTATATAAAGAATTCCCAAGCATGGGAGGAGAAGATTTTTCCTATTTTGCTGAAAAAGTTCCATCTGCTTTTTATCATCTAGGCTGTGGAAATGAGGAAAAAGGAATAAGGGCACCTCTCCATAACAGACATTTTATGGTGGATGAAGACTGCATGAAAACAGGGGTAATAATGCAGGTTGAAACAGTATTAGCCCTTTTGAATAAGGGGTAGTAAATAAAAAAAAATTTCCGTCGTTTTAATTAAATCCCCTGTATATCTACTAATACCGAAAATAAATGATTAATGGTGTGTCTCAGAATGACTAGCTTTATTCTGAAACACACCATTGTTTAATTTAATGGAGTAACTTTTTAGAAGGTAAAGGATCAATGACAAATAGTATTCCATTTTGATAAGGGTTAATATTACTTTATTTCTATTTTAAATGGCTTCACGATCATATCTGGAAAATCGTCTATTTTTAGGGTGATTGGGCTTTTAAGATTTTGGCTCTTTGGTACAGTATAACGAATTTCTGCAGTGCGGTTTTCTTCTCTATAGGAATTACCAATACTTTCCGCGTGTAAAGATTCACCCTTTGCATTCATAAAGTCAAAATCAAATGTTAAGCCATCACCTATATATTCAAAAAAGATTGTGTATGCATCGCCATCATCCCTTATTTCACGAAGGATAAGATTTTTATCGGGAGATTTAAGTAATTTGTTATTCTCCATATCCACAACTACATCTAATTTTTCTTTTTCTATACATTTAATACCATTACCCATAATATAAAGTTCCTCATTTGCTTTTTTAAAGTAGCTACTTTTAAAATAAAAATTTCTCGTGAACTCGTCGGGATTTGTGCTGACCAAGCCGTTTAGGCCAGGAGTAAAATCCTCATCACCAGCAACTAATTTTAAATCTTGTATTGAGAAAATCTTCATAGTATTGTTTTTATCGTAGTGTATATCCAAAATAGCGGTTGTTGGATAAATGGTGAGCTTATCAAAAAATACTGTTTGACCCTCCATTTCCACAGATTTATTAATATCGTAGGAGATTTTTTTCTTTTTACTAAACAATTCCTTATCTATAGGTATATCTATTTTCCAAGTATATGGTAGCTCCTTGGATTCTTGAATATTATTATCATCCTTTATATCCCGATATTCTTCATAACTGTATTGAGATTCTTTAATTTTAACTTCGACACTTATATGGGATGGTATTTCAATTTCTGGTGATAATATCAAACTGAATTTGTCATGGATTTTTTTTGTCTTACTCAAGTCAATATCACTATAGTCTGGATATTGATTGCATGCTTTGATGTTATTGCCCATTTCATCAAGCACTTCATAGTCAAACCATTCAATATATTTGTGGGCCCCTTTGTTTTCTATTGTATAGAATATGACCATTCTGCTTTTATCGATGATTATATTATCTACAGTAAAGGATAAATCATCGTATTGGTCCATAATATCAACATCCTGTATGAAGTTTGACTTAATAGCTCGTAAAATGCTTGTATCATGGATATCATAACGTTTTTTAAAGCAGAAGGATTTAAATTCACTAGAGAAAGTAAGGGCTATTAATAAGGCTATTATAATAATAGATGCAGTTAATGTAATGATTGTTTTTTTCTTAGATTTAAGCCTCCTATCTTCCTCGAAATCATTGATATTTAATGATCCGTCATGGTCAAATTTTTCTTCTTGATTATTTTCATTCATATCTATCACTCCCCTATGATGTCTTATAAATTAGGCGTTAACCTGTACTATGAAACCCCTATATGACAAACTGTATAAATTTGACATAATAACATTATAGCATAATTAATATAGAACATCTTAATATATTTAAAATTAATTATCATTTGAAATAAATTACCAAATAGTTAAAATTTTTACACCCTTCACATAAAATTTATTAAAACCTGATGTCATTTATTTTTGAAGGCTTCTGGAGGAAAGTATTCTCCAGAAGCTTTTACTTGATCTCAAGGAATTCCATAATCAACCTTTGTTATCCAACTAGTTATTATGGTTTTGAGATAAATTTACAATATTAAAAATAATCAGTAAATGCAGGCTCGTATAAATATTATGCTATAATGGTATTGTAGCTTAAAACATAGTTTCTTTACATGTTATAGAGATTCTAGTCACAACTTTGAATTATGCATATCAAAATTCTCCATAAACATCGGATATTTTGCTATGTATAAATTAAGACCTATCCTAGACTCTTTATATGGGGCTATAATTTATAAAAGTAAAGGGAGATATTATGACAGAAAGTATGAATTCACAGAGCTATGATTCAAGAAAAAATAAACGTAAGAAAAAGAAGGGTAAAAAAATATTGTTAAATATTTTTTTGTTTATTATAAGCATGGGGCTTTGGAGTGGAATAGTATACTATGGATTTATCTATGCCAAGGACTATATTGATACATCTATTAATGATGTTAAGCAAAACAATATAATGGCAGTTGAACAATTAAAGGAAGAGGTAAAGATAGTAAATTCAGATATCAGAAGACTTCAAAAAGAAATAAAAGATTTAAAGGAAGAGGTTAGGGATGCAGATTCAACATTATCTGATGCTAACAATATTCAAGAAGATATTGAGGAAAGACTTAAATATCTAGATGATAAGCTGATAAAGCTTAAAGAGAGTCTTAAGATATTAGAGGAGGCACCTAATGTCAAAAATTAATATTTTTATTTTCTTTGTGATAGCACCTTTTTTATCTTTATTTCTTGTAAGCATGGATTTTCTTGAAACCTCTCATGCTATGCAACTTCCATTCATGGAGGTTCAAAATGATATTAAGGATTTGCACAAGGAAACTGAGGCCTTTCATGAAAATATTGTAAGCTTGGAAAATCAAATATATAAGTTCCATGAAGTTGCAAAGAACCAACGTGAAACATTCAATAGGCAGGGTGATAAAATCACTGAGCTTTCCAATCTCAGTGACAAGCAAAAGGAATTTTCTGAAGATGTTTATGAAAAAAAGATATTAGATATGCTTGGGCCAGCTATAAAGGCTCATATTAGTGATAAAGTTGAGATAAAAGTCTTTCAGTTGAAAGAACTGGGCTATAGGGGATATATTGCAAAGGTAAAGTTATTTGACCCTTCAGCATTTAAGGTTAATCTAGGAAAGGACAAGCTTGGAGAAGCTGAAACGGTGTCCAGTATGGCAAAAAGAAAAGGTGCAATACTTGCTATAAATGGAGGAGGTTTTTTTTCAACTAAAAAGAATGGAAAAAGATTTATAAAGATGACAGCAAATACCGTAGTTAATGGACAGCTTTTAGAGCCATTTTATCAAGATGGAGAGAATTTCTTTTTTGCTGGTATAAATAAGAAAGGGCAAGTTATTGGTACGGTTCCTAAAAAGCTTAATGATATTCTTAAGCTAGATCCATATCAAGGGGTGAGCTTTGTACCTATGCTTCTAAAGGATGGGAAGAAGGCTCAAATACCTAAGCCTTGGAAGGAAACTAGGCATCCACGTACAATAATAGGGAAATATAGTAATGATGATTTGATTATCATAGTAATAGATGGTCGTCAAGGTGAATGGAGTGTAGGTGTTAGCCTTGAAAGACTTCAAGACAAGCTTTTGGAGCTTGGAGTAAAAGAGGCATATAACCTAGATGGAGGAGGATCAAGTACCTTCTATTATAATGGTGAAGTCCTCAACAAACCTTCTGACGGAAGAGAAAGACCTGTAGTAAATAGTATACTTATATATCCTTAGAAAACATAATCAGTAACTAGAATTAAAACATCCCCTTAAATCATATTATAGATATAAGGGGGTGTTTTTGTGTTTACCCGCAAAAAATATAAAAGGTCAACTAGAAATCATAGAAAGATTTTTGCTTATACATATATAATTACTTTATTTACACTGCTTCTAATAATATATGGCTTTGCATTAGTAGATAAAAAAATTAAACCGACTGTATTGACTATAGCTGAAATAAAAGCAAAGGAAATAGCTTCTAAGGCTATAAATGAATCAATACGGGATAAAATCACCGATGACATAAGATATCAGGACTTATATTTTATTAGAACCGATAGTGAGGGCAATATAACTTTTATGCAGGCTAACACAATCATGATGAATAGTCTTGCATCAAATGTGGCATTAACGGTGCAAAATAAAATTAGATCAACGGAAACTGCAAGTATTAAGGTGCCTTTAGGGAATATATTTGGAAGCCAGCTATTGGCCCAATATGGACCCAAGGTGAATATAAAGGTTACTCCAATAGGAAGAGTCAATGTAGATTTTTTCACAGAATTTCAACAATCGGGTATAAATCAAACAAGGCATAAGATATATCTATCCGTAAATACTCAAGTAAAGACCATCGTCCCATTCATTTCAAAAACCATAGAAGTAAAATCAACCGTCCCCATTGCAGAAACAATAATAGTTGGAAGGGTTCCCGATAATTACATAAACGTCCCCGAAAAGGACTTCATGAACGTGGTTCCCGATGGTAGTGATTGATACCTGTAATTACCAAGTAATATTCTGTAAACTTTCATTGTATACTACCAAAAAAGATAAAAACAGACTGTTTCTTTCTAAAATTTACATATAGAATAATATATGAAATTGAAGACAATTTAAGGAGGACGAAAGATGAAGATTAGGAAATTAGGAGTTTGTTTTTTGGTGGCTATGTTGATGGTATCCTTTGTGTTGTCTAGTGCAAGTGTGAATGCTTATGCTGAGGAAACAAAGAAAATAGGTATAGGTAATCTTACAGAAGCTGATTTGGTAGCTGCTTGGTATTTTGATGAGGATAGTGGGGATGTGGTAAAGGATTATAAGGGGAATTACGATGGGACGGTTAATGGGACTGCTTTAGTTGATACACCTTATGGTAAGGGTAGGAGTTTCGATGGAGTTGATGATTATATACAATTTGCTGATAAAGTAATTCCTATTGGTGGAAAAAGTATAAGATTTAAGATTAAAAAAGATAATATGCCTGATCATGGGCATTGGGAAGCTATATTTTCTAATGTTGGCTCAGAAAAGGATAGTTATGGGCTACATATGAATGTTTCACCAGAGAGTGGTAAATTAGGTGTTTTTATTTTGAATCAAAATGGATCATTTTCAGATATAATTACTCCTATAGCAACACCTTACTCAATATGTGATGGGAAATGGCATGATGTTCTATTTACATGGGATGGCAAGAAGGGTACAGAAAATGTTAGGTTGTTTGTTGATGATATGAATGTTCCAGTAAGTGTTGATAATGCAAAGAAGTTAGAAACAAATTCTCCAACTTATAATTTAAGAATTGGAGTGAATGGAGGAATAGACGAAAATTACTTTAAATTTAGAGGCGAATTATCTCAAATAGAAATATATAGTGAAGCTTATAATCCACCATCAGCTCCAATAAACCTAATAGCAACATCAGGCAATAAAAAAGTAAACCTTTCATGGGATAAAGTGGAAGATGCCGAAAAATATATAGTAAAAAGATCAACAACAAAAGGTGGACCATATGAAAAAATAGGTGAAACTAAAGAAACCAGTTATACAGACAGTGGTCTTGATAATGGCACTACATACTATTATGTCCTATGTACTGTAAAAAATGAAGCTACAAGCCCCAATTCAAACGAAGCATCTGCAACACCAGGGGGAAGTAGTGGTAGTGGAGATAACGCACTTTTAAAAATCACAATGCTAAACGGTACAATAAACGAATATGATTTATCAATGAGTGACATAGAAGACTTTATAGATTGGTTTGAAGATAGGGATGATCCATATTACATAATAGAAAAGGATTACAATATAGGGCCATTTGAAAGTAGAAAAGACTATATTGTTGCCGATAAGATTCTGCAATTTGAAGTAATGGAATATAACGATTAATATTATTGAGGATAGGGGTTAAAACCTTATCCTTAATTTTTTTGACTAGAAACACTTGGCAGGAGACAGCTACAATCTATTCTAAAATATCTTTCTATTCGACAATTATAGTCAAAGGTATTTTACAAAATTTACATAATTAATATTATACTAGGGAGTATATATTGTTTATTTTATTGTATCTTAGGAGGAAGGTAATGAAGAATACTAGAGTTACTCTTGAAAGGTTCATCATAATTATTTATATCATTTTTCTTGTTCTGTCATATTTTGTAAATTACAAGTATATGTATATAGATTTTTTTATAGTTACGGTATTTATGGGTTATTCACATATTATAAAATTGATTTTTGGTCCTCAGTATAAAATTCGAAAAAATATGAAATGCATTTATAAAAAATATAAAAAAAAAGACATTCTAGATTTAGTTGAAGATATAAGAAAGTATTATGATAAAAATTATTTTTCTACCGACGAATTACTAAGTAGAAAATATGAACTAGAGAAAAATTTTGATATTGATCAGAATATTTTGTTAGGATGTTTTTCAGGTATTATAGTTGCTCTTATGTTTTTTCAAATTGACAAAGGTGGGTTTGTAGAAATTTTAGACAGAGATATAGGGACTATAGGGAGTATTGTAGGGGTTATAATTATGGGTATATTTATTTCAATTATACCTATTTGTATATTAATATTTTTATATCTTGTTTATCTTATACCTAATGTAAGTAGATCATCCAAACACTATCTAAGGAAAAGAGAGTTAGAAATACTTATAGAAAAATTAAATGAAAGGCTAAAAGAAAAAAGAAGAGAGAATTGTTTTTAAAAGGATAATGAGCTGTTGGATAAATATATGACTGTAAAGGATTGATTTAATATGCAAAGCATTACTAAGTATAAAAAAATAACAATTTCCTATGAGGTTTTTATAACTTTATTAGCTTTAGTTGCAGTTAGTTTATCACTTTTAGATTTAACAGGGAAAATATCAATTGAGTCTTGTGAAGTGTTATATTATACAGATTTATGTATATTAATAATATTCTCTATTGATTATGTAATTCGATTAATATTGTCAAATAATAAAAAGGAATTCTTCAAGCAAAATATATTAGATCTAGTAGCTATTATTCCTTTTAATTCTCTTTTTAGGGCTTTTAGAATAGTAAGATTAACAAGGATATTTCGTATTACTAAAATATCGAAATTAACTAAGATAACTAGATTAGCAAGATTATTTGCATTTAGCAGAAAATTTGGGGGTAAGATAGATAAGTTTGTAAAGACTAATGGATTCGTGAATATTCTTTATCTAACAATTACCACCATTATTTTAGGTTCAGTAGGCATATACATTGTAGAGCAAGATAAAACCATCGATTCTTTTGGTGATGCTATGTGGTGGAGTTTTGTAACTACAACAACTGTAGGATATGGAGATATTTCTCCTGTGACGATTCTTGGGAGGATAATTGCAGCAATACTTATGATTGTAGGTATTGGGTTTATTAGTATGTTGACAGGTACAATTGCAACTTATTTTTTAAATCAAAGAGAAGAAAAAACAGATAGCAAAAAATATGTGAAAAAAATTGTTGATTTATCAATGCTTAGCGAAGAACAATATAAAGAAGTTTTAAATTATATTGACTATATAAAGAGCAAAAAGTAATTATAACAGAAATGACTTGGTCTTTATATTCTTAGCTCAAAAATTAAGTTGTATAGGCAACTGACTAATCAATACGCCAAATTTACAATAGCACTTCTTGATCTAATATAAAAATTTAGCAGTATAGTAATGCAGGCTAACACCATCATGATGAATAGCCTTGCATCAAATGTGGCATTAACGGTGCAAAATAAAATTAGATCAACGGAAACTGCAAGTATTAAGGTGCCTTTAGGGAATATATTTGGAAGCCAGCTATTGGCCCAATATGGACCCAAGGTAAATATAAAGGTTACTCCAATAGGAAGAGTTAATGTAGATTTTTTCACAGAATTTCAACAATCGGGTATAAATCAAACAAGGCATAAGATATATCTATCCGTAAATACCCAAGTAAAGACCATCGTACCATTCATTTCAAAAACCATAGAAGTAAAATCAACCGTCCCCATTGCAGAAACAATAATAGTCGGAAGGGTTCCCGATAATTATATAAACGTCCCCGAAAAGGACTTCATGAACGTGGTTCCCGATGGTAGTGATTGATACCTGTAATTACCAAGTAATATTCTGTAAACTTTTATTGTATAATACCAAAAAATATAAAAACAGACTGTTTCTTTCTAAAATTTACATATAGAATAATATATGAATTTGAAGACAATTTAAGGAGGGCAAAAGATGAAAATTAGGAAATTAGGAGTTTGTTTTTTGGTGGCTATGTTGATGGTATCCTTTGTGATGGGTAGTGTAAGTATCAATGCTTATGCAGTGGAAGCAAAGAAAATAGGTATAGGAAATCTTACAGAGGATGATTTAGTTGCGGCTTGGTATTTTGATGAGGATAGTGGGGATGTGGTAAAGGATTATAAAGGCAATTATGATGGGAATATTAATGGAGCTACTAAGATTGATACTCCTTATGGAAAAGGTATGACATTTGATGGTGTAGATGATTATATACAGTTTAGTGATAAAGTGATACCTGTAGGGGAGAAAACTATAAGATTCAAAATGAAAGTATCTAAAGCTAAAGAACATGAGCAAGTAATATTTTCAAATATTAATGATGGTAGAACTCAAAAGGGGATACATGCAATTGTGCATACTAGTGGGAAATTATATATACAATTTTATGATGGATATGATTTTTTAAGTATAAGCACACCTTATAGTATATGCGATAATAAATGGCATGATATATTATTTACATGGGATGGAAGTGCTGATGATGATAGAGTAAAGTTATATGATAATAATACTACTATACCTGTTAGTACAATAACATCAAAAAACCAAGATGTTACAAGTTATACATTGAATTTGTCTATTGGGAAAATAGCCGATGCTCCAGATAAATTTTTCGACGGTGAGCTTGGTGAAATACAAGTATATAATGAATATTACACACCACCATCAACTCCAGTAAACCTAATAGCAGAATCTAGCCATAAAAAAGTAAACCTTTCATGGGATGAAGTAGAAAGTGCTGATAAGTATATTGTAAAAAGATCAACAACAAAAGGTGGACCATATGAAAAAATAGGTGAAACTAAAGAAACCAGTTATACAGACAGTGGTCTGGAAAATGGGACTACATATTATTATGTAGTATGTGCTGTAAAAAATGGAGTTAAAAGCCCAGATTCCAATGAAGCATCAGCAATACCGGAAGGAAGTAGCAGTGGCGGAGATAACGCACTTTTAAGAATCACAATGCTAAATGGGACAATAAACGAATATGATTTATCAATGAGTGACGTAGAAGACTTTATAGACTGGTTTGAAGATAGGGATGATCCCTATTACATAATAGAAAAGGATTACAATATAGGACCATTTGAAAGTAGAAAAGACTATATTGTGGCTGATAAGATTTTACAATTTGAAGTAATGGAATATAACGATTAATATTATTGAGGATGGGGGTAAAGCCTTATCCTTGATTATTTTTGACGGAAAAGTAATAGTTAAGCTAGAGTGGTTTTGAATATAAGTTACGATATAGCTATAATTATTGTAGAAAAGGGGGATAAACTTATTATAATGTATAATGATACAGTTTTTTAAAAATCTGTAAGATGATAATTAACAATTGGAAGTGTTAGGAGATGGTTATTATAGATTATAAACATATTAAAAAAATCATTGATCAATGGGATCCTATGGAATTGCTTCATATGGCTCCAAATGATGAATACTCAGTTGAGATAAAGAGAATTAAAGCCTATATTGATAGGATGGAAACAAATAACGTTGAGGCATTAGCAAGGGAAATACAAAAAATATTTAAATTTTGCTTTTCTACTACTTTTAAAATAGAAGAATGTTTAGAAATTGGGAAGGAAATTATGGAAGAAAATAAATAAAAACTAATTAATAAAGAAGGGAAAAAATAATGATTTGATTTTGACGAGTTATTAGGCCGGGAAACCCGGTCTTTTTTGATTTTACATTAGTACCATTCATTTCAAAAACCATAGAAGTAGAATCAACCGTTCTCGTTGAAGAAACAATAATAGTTGGAAGGTTTCCCTATGTCAATGATTGATACCTGTAATTACCAAGTAATATTCTGTAAACTTTTATTGTATAATACCAAAAAATATAAAAACAGACTGTTTCTTTCTAAAATTTACATATAGAATAATATATGAATTTGAAGACAATTTAAGGAGGACGAAAGATGAAGATTAGGAAATTAGGAGTTTGTTTTGTAGTGGCTATGTTAATGGTATCCTTTGTGTTTGTGGGAGCAGAAATACAGGTTTATGCAGCACAGATTCATGATCAATTGTTAGAACCTGAAAGTGGATGGAAAAGAATTGATGATACTGATGCTTTGATACTTTATACTGGTACATGGACAACTTGGAAAGAATCTACTCAATACAATGATATTTTACATCATATACCAGTGGGAGCAGTGCAAAAAGATATTTACGATAGTAAAGTAAATTTTAAATTTTATGGAAGTAAGTTAAGAATAATTGCATCAAGATGGCCTGAGCATACAGAAACTTTAGCATTGAAAATTGACGGGGAGGAAGTCCAAACAGCTAACATAAAAGGAGAACGTTTAAAGCAAATACTAGTATTTTCTGTTGAGAATCTCAACCTAAATATACATTCGGTAGAGATATATTCCAAAACACCAGGAAGATGGGATTTTGACGCCATAGATATAGATGAAAATGGAGAACTATTAGACATGAACACTCCTAATATACCAGTAAACCTAACAGCAACATCAGGAGATGAAAAAGTAATTCTTTCATGTGATGAAGTTAAAGGTGCTGATAAGTATATTGTAAAAAGATCAACAAAAAAAGGTGGACCATATGAAAAAATAGGTGAAACTAAAGAAACCAGTTATACAGACAGTGGTCTTGATAATGGCACTACATACTATTATGTCGTATGTACTGTAAAAAATGGAGCTACAAGCCCCAATTCAAACGAAGTATCTGCAACACCAGGGGGAAGTAGCAGTAGCGGAGATAATGCACTTTTAAGAATTACAATGCTAAATGGGACAATAAACGAATATGATTTATCAATGAGTGACGTAGAAGACTTTATAGACTGGTTTGAAGATAGGGATGATCCATATTACATAATAAAAAAGGATTACAATATAGGGCCATTTGAAAGTAGAAAAGATTATATTATTGCTGATAAGATTCTACAATTTGAAGTAATGGAATATAACGATTAATATTATTGAGGATAGGGTTAAAACCTTATCCTTGATTGTTTTTGACGCAGAAGTATTAGTTAACGTAGGGTAGGGCTTAGGCTCTACTCTTTTCTTATTGAGCTGAAACTATATCTTTGATAGATAATATTAATTGAAGAAATTTACATATTAGTATAAAATTAAAATGAGATTTTTAAAAATTTATAGAGTGAACAATGAGGTGATGAGTATGGAAGCAGTAATAGTAATATTTTCTATAATACTCCTTTATGTTATGTATGTATTTAGAAGTAAAAAGGATAGGAAAAAAATTGAAAGAAAAGTTGAAGAAATGGGTGGCAAAATTATAAATATTGAAAAGTCAGTTTTTGAAAAAGGCCCATTTAGATTTGCTGGAAAAGGTATAATGATTTATAAATTTCAATATACAGTAAAACAAAATGGTGAAGATATAACAAAAGAGGCGTGGGTAAAAACTGGTGGATTGTTTGGTGATGATTGGAGATTTTAAAAAAGATGTAAAAGCACAAATTCTTTGTTTACTCATTAAAATAGATGTCAATGGAGAATACCTAAAGGATTTTCCGTTTCTTTCCCTAGCAATGGCCCGAACCTAATCCTCCATACCTCCTAGAATTTTCAAATTGTTTAGAAAGGTTAGTATATCATGACAAAATTTGCTGTAGAAATGAATATGACAAATGAGGAACTCAAAAAAAATAAAAATACATGGTGATAGCAATGACAGAGAAAAACTATATGTCTTAGCCTAAAAACTCAAAGACATAGCATCTGAAGAACACAAGAAGATAGTAATAGAGCGAGCAGATAAAAGGGATTCGTGGGTTTTAAAAGACCTTTATAATGTTCTAAATGAATGCATGGGGTGGGATTAATACAATGGAAGAGAAGAAAAAAGTTAGTGTATCAAAACTAAGTATTATAGCATTTTTTTCTTTTATAGTTGGATTTTTAGTTTATTGGGGAGGGATGTTTGGGTTTTATAGTTTTATTGTTCCTCGAGACAAGGAATATTGGATTATGATTGTAACACTAATATTTCAATTTTCGGCACTTGTAATGGGTATTGTAGATTTATTTAAAAAAGAAAGAAGAAAAGTATTATCAATAATTACAGTAATTATAAGCGGAATACCAAGTGTACTATTTCTTTTACTTTTTTTGCTAGTTAGATTTTATACAAAAGCAGTAAACTAGGGATCAAAATAGCTTAAGGGTAGTAGATCACCACTATTTTTTATATTTACTTCATTTCATAAGATATATCTATCCGTAAATACTCAAGTAAAGACCATCGTACCATTCATTTCAAAAACCATAGAAGTAAAATCAACCGTCCCCATTGAAGAAACAATAATAGCTGGGAGGTTTCCCGATGGTAGTGATTGATAGATAGACACTATTTATTTAGAGAAATAAACAAAAGACCAATAGCTCCTAAAACAACCATACCGCCAAGATCGGCAAGTGCTAAAATTCTCATAGTCATTAAACCAATCTCCTCTTTACAATTAATGATTATATAATTTAGTTAGTACACAAATTGTACTATATATCAAAATGAGTTATGATTGTATTAAATATGGAATTATAGAGATTCTGGTCAAAACTTTAATTTATACATCGACAAATATGCGATGGTTCTGGGGATTTTGGACTTGTATAAGTTAAAGTCTATACTAAAATCCCTATAAGCATATAAATAGTGATATGTAGTACGGGAAGTAGGGATAATAAATTGAAGCGAATAGTATGCTTAATATTGATATTAGGGGTTCTTACTGGGTGTGGATTGAAGCAGCATCCTAAAAATCCAGAAGATTATAGTGAAAAAAATAACAATAAAGGTATTGAAGTTCAAAAGCAGGTAACATCAACTGTACCAATAATAAATAAGAATGGGTTGATATTAGCTGAAAGATTTAAAGCTCCTAAGGGATATAATAGAATAAAAGCCTCAGAGGATTCCTTCGGAGGATACCTAAGAAATTTAGCACTAAAGCCCTATGGGGCAAAGGTATTATATTATAATGGGCAAGCTAAAAATAAGCATGGTGTCTATGAGGCGGTTATAGATATGGATATTGGCAAGAAGAATCTTCAACAATGTGCTGATGCGATTATGAGGCTTAGGGGAGAGTATTTATATAGTAGAGGTGAATACGACAAAATTCATTTTAATCTTACTAATGGATTTAGGGTGGATTATCACAAATGGATTGATGGTTATAGAGTGAGTATTAATGGAAATAATTCTAGTTATATAAAAAAGAACAAAAAATCCAATACATATAATGATTTTCGTAATTATATGGAGTTAATATTTATGTATGCAGGGACGTTATCACTATCTCAGGAGCTTGATACAGTGAAGCTTAAGGATATGGAAATCGGAGATGTTTTAATCCAAGGTGGAAGTCCTGGGCATGCAGTTATAGTAGTTGATATGGCTAAGAACGACAATTCTGATCAGAAGCTTTTTATGCTGGCACAAAGCTATATGCCGGCACAGGACATACAGATATTAGTTAACCCAAATAATGATAATATAAGTCCGTGGTATGTATTAAAGGATGTCGATACAATAAGGACACCGGAATGGACCTTTAGTAAAAATGATTTAAAAAGATTTAAATAGAAAACAAGGGATAAAGACCTAAATACATAACAATATGATAAAAAACAACTTGGAATTTTCCATACAGTTAAATCAGTGATTATAGAAGGAAGTTCTATGAATAATCTCAATATATTTGCTTTGACATTAGAACACAGTTGTAAGCACTATCCCTTAATAAATTTAAAAACTTCGAGAAATGAACAAAAATTTGGAAAATAAGAGTGATGATAGAGTTTTGAATACACAACTTTTTGCATAGATAATAAAGAGTAAGTTAAGTATAAGACCGGTTTCCCGGTCTTTTTTTGGTTTGATATTAGTACTATTCATTTCAAAACCACAGAAGTAAAATCAACCCTCCCCATTGCAGAAACAATAATAGGTGGAAGGACTCCCGATAATTATATAAATGTCCCCGAAAAGGACTTCATGAACGTGGTTCCCCATGGTAGTGATTGATATATATGAGGAGGTAAGGACATAATTGATAAAATTATAAATCTAGCTATTGATTGAAGGTTTATAACTCATTTGCTTATCTATATTTTGTACATTTTGGAATTTGAATTGAAATATTTTGATTTCTCAAGCTTTTCTTCGGGTTCCATTATTTCATTTTTTTCTTTTTTTCATATTCTTTAATATATTTTCTGATTGTTTTTCCACTAAACTATTTATACCCGTAGCATCTAGATGAAGTTTAATAGAGATATTTTAAGTCTATTTATTGTATAAATTATGTATAGTCATATATTGACATATTTCGAGCTGAAATTTACATTTTTCGAGTCTAAGATATTGACAAAAATTAAATATTATAATATTATAATGTTATAATCAATTTTACTACGAAATATAATTTGAGGTAAGAAGGGAGGGAGGTAGGAGATGAAATGATGCTGTATAAGAAAATATATGATGATATATGTGACAAGATAAAACTTGGCTATTATTCCCAAGGTGATATTCTTCCATCAGAAAAAGAGATGGAAAAGATTTATGGTGTTAGTAAAGCGCCAATTAGGCAAGCGTTATCAAAATTATCAACTATTGGTTTAATTGAGCGAAAAGCAGGGAAAGGGACATTTGTTAAAAATCTTGATGTGTTAGATTATATTACTAACCATACTTTGAGTGGATATGCAGAGGCTATATCAAAGACCAGAGCTTGTAAGTGTGTTGCAATTAGTACTTGCGTTTTAGATGATAGAATTGCAGAAAAGCTAAATGTGAAAAAAGGAACATCTGCAACAAAAGTTACTCGAATTAGAGAACAAGATGGACAAAAAGTAATATATATGACACACTATTTGCCTTATGTTGATGAGGATTCACTTAAGGAAGAAGGCAACTTTTTTTCAATGAGATATTTACTTATATATAAGTTTGGATTTAAGCTGGAAAATGTAATTGAGAGCTTAACGGCAGTTATAGCAAATGATGAAATAAAGAAAAAACTTTGTTTTAATGAGGATTTGGCCGTTATGAGAATCGAAAGAATATCTCTAGATGAAAATAATACTCCGAGAGCTTACATGGAATACTATGCAAGAAGTGATATTTGGAATTACAAAGTATACTATCACAAGAAGTTTAATGAATAATTAAATTAAGTAAAGGAGTAAATTATGGAAAAAAGAATAGGGAAGGTTATAGAAATTATTTCTAATAAAACAGGAATATTATTCTTTAGTATCATTATTTTAACTTTGATGCAAGTGTTTTTTAGGTTTATAATGGACAGACCTTTGGTTTGGAGTGAGGAACTAGCAAGATTTTTATTAATATGGATGACATTTATAGGTGTTTCTGTTAATGCCTACAATGAAAAGCTTTTAAGTGTAACTAGTTTAGTTGATATTTTGCCAAGAAAAGTTCGATTTTGGTTGTATATATGCAGACAAATCATTGCATCAGTATTTTTATTAACAGTAATTTTTTCTAGTTATGATTTAATAAGAGTATCTATGAACTTTACATCTGGAGCAATGGACATACCTCTTGGGTATTGGAGAGGGGCACCTGCTGTAGGATGTATGCTTATACAGATTTTTATAATTTTGAGAATGGTATTAAATTTTAGGCTATATAAGAAGGGGTTATATCCTTTGAATGTTAATGAAGATTGGAGTGACCTGTAATGAATATGATAGTTTTGTTTATTGCACTTATAGTACTAATTGCATTAGGCATGCCTGTTGCATTTTCTTTAGGAATTACATCTCTATGGTATTTGTTTGTCAATTCTATTAATCTATCCACCGTAGCTCAAAGTATGTCTCGCGGAGTTAATTCTTTTACAATGTTAGCAATCCCATTTTTCTTTTTAGCGGGAGAACTGATGAATACAAGTGGAGTAACTGACAGAATAATTCGAATGGCGAAAGTTCTTGTTGGTCATTTTAAAGGAGGATTAGCTCAGGTTAACATAGTTGCAAGTATTATCTTTGCAGGTATTTCTGGTTCTGCAACAGCAGATGCGGCGGCACTTGGATCAGCACTTATACCAGCTATGGAAAAAGAAGGCTATGACACAGATTTTTCTGCAGCTATTACCGTTGCTTCATCAATGGTTGGACCAATCATTCCTCCTAGTATAACACTGGTAATGTATGGTATTTTAGCTCAGGTTCCAATTGGACAACTGTTAGCAGCTGGAATATTACCAGGACTAGTACTTGCCTTATCTCAAATGGTTTATACTTATTATTATTCTAAAAAAATGGATTATCCTAGATATGAAAAAGCCAATTTCAAAGAATTTACAGATGCTACAAAAAGTGGCGTTAGTGCTTTGATAATGCCGATAATAATCATCGGGGGAGTCTTATCAGGAGTATTCACTCCAACAGAATCTGCAGCGATTGCAGTATTTTATGGGGTGTTTGTAGGCCTTGTTGTATATAAAAATATGACGTTGGGTTCGTTATTTGAAACTATAAAAAAAGTGAGTATTGCAAGTGTTAATAACCTATTTATACTTGCGTGTGCTACGGCCTTTTCTTGGGTAATGACAAAAGCTAGAGTACCTGAAATGGTCATCGATTTGGTGTTTAGTATTTCTAACAATGAAACTATTATTTTATTTATACTTGTTGTGTTTTTATTATTAATAGGTCTTTTCATGCTTCCATCACAAGCGCTTATAGTTCTGACACCTATTTTTGTACCTGTTGCAAAAGAAATAGGGGTTGATCCAGTACACTTCGGCATAATTATGGTATTGACTTTAACTTTGGGTGGTTGTACTCCTCCTGTTGGGATGATGTTATACGTTGTTGCAGATATTTCAAAATTGCAGTTTACAAGACTTGTAAAAGCGGTGACTCCACTATATATACCAATTATTATTGCCATTATATTAGTTACATTTGTGCCATCTATTAGTATGATTTTACCAATATTATTATTTAGATAAAAGGAGAAAACAATGAAGAAGAGTGAATTACAGTATTTTACATGGAAAGAAATTAAGGAAATATATAGTGAAAATCCAGTGATTTTAATTCCTTTAGGATCAATGGAAGAACATGGACCCCATTCAATTACTGGTGATTATATTGCGGCATATGAAATAGCAAAGAGAATTTCAGAAAAATCTAACGCATTTACTTTGCCTGTAATTCCATTTGGGCATTCGGAATATTTTAGAGGCTTTTCAGGAACTATTTCACTTTCACTTAAAACAATGCATTTATTATGTAAGGACATATTAATGAGTTTATTAGAACATGGAGTGAATAAAATTGTGTTTATTAATGGGCACTCAGGTAATTCACCAATTATTGATAATGTTGCAAGAGAAGTGAAACGTGAACATGGTGTTATGATAGGTAAAATTGATTTGTGGCGATCGTTATCACAATCTTTTAAAGATGAATTATATGGAAAAGGTGTGAACCCTATGGGGCACGGAGGAGAACCAATAACATCTGTTATGAAATATCTATGTCCAGAACATATTAAAATGAATTTATTAGAAGAAAAAGACCAAAAATCTTCGTGGCAAGCTATGCAGGTAGGTGGATTATCGCAGGTTAAAATAGATGATATAACAACTTCTATATATTTTGATATGGAAGATTTATCTGAGCAAGGCGTCCTTGGTGATCCATATATAGGAAATTCTGAAATTGGGGAGAAAATTATTAATAAATTAGTTCAATATGGTGTTAAATTTGTTGAACAAATGATAAATACTAACACCGTTATTAATAAAATGAAAGGAGAATGATTATGAAAAAATTTGTATCGATTTTATTAGTAATTATGGTTTTGTTAACGGCAGGAGCATGTTCTAAGCAAGAAAGCAATCTCCAAAAGGGGGACTCTAGTTCCAAAGAAGCAAAATCTTCAAAGGAAGAATCATTTGAAATAAGTTATAGCACTTGGGCTAGTGAAGGTGAGGCTGCATATGAGGGAATGAAAAAATTTAAGGAAATTGTAGAGGAAGAAAGTAATAATAGAATAACGGTTAATCTATTCCCTTCAAGTCAACTTGGTTCTACAGAGGAACAACATGAACAGCTTGCAATGAACACAATTCAGATGATGTCTAGTGGTAATCCAGGAATAAAAGAATTGGAATATTTGGCGCTTCCTTATCTTATGGGTTCTATGGATGGCTGGATGGAAGTCCTTTCTTCTGATATAGGTGAAAAATTTAATAAGATACTATTAGAGAAGCAGGGTGTAGTAAATATTGGTTTTTTACCTAGAAATCCAAGAATTGTATCATGTAATAAAGCAATTCATACTCCTGAAGATTTTAAGGGTGTGAAGTTAAGAACCCCTGAAAGAGATTATTATGTTGAAACATTTAAAGCATTAGGTGCTAATCCTACTCCACTTGCCTTTGGTGAGGTTTATTCAGCACTTCAAACAGGAGTGGTTGATGGTCAAGAAAATCCAATAGAAACAATTTATTCTGCTGGATTCCATGAAATTCAAGATTATATAATCATTACAAATCATATCAGAAAGCCTGCATTTGTATCTGCTAATAATGAATTCATTCTAGGCTTGTCAGAAAAGGATAGAGAATTAGTTATGAGAGCTTGTGATGAAGGAAGAAAATATGCAGAGGAATTAGCTGCTGAGCAAGTTGTTGAATTCAGGAAAAAAATTGAAGAAGCTGGTGTAAAA
Source organism: Maledivibacter sp. (assembly GCA_025210375.1). Lineage (NCBI taxonomy): Bacteria > Bacillati > Bacillota > Clostridia > Peptostreptococcales > Caminicellaceae > Maledivibacter > Maledivibacter sp. Next base: position 57,700 of record JAOASB010000026.1, read on the forward strand.
ATAATTGAGCCAGAAATTGAGCCTTTTGTTCAAGCTACAGAGAAAGTTAGAGAAAAGCTGGGTATGGAAGTTTGGGGCAAAGAAACATACAACCGTATTAAGGAAATTGGACAAAAGTACTAAATATTTAAATTAGCAAATTATTTTGGAAAAGTCCCCATATAAGGGGACTTTCTTTAAATTTATTATATAGATAAACAACATTAAGACTTAAAATATATTTTAAAGAAGATAATGAACGTTTCTACATTCCTTCTTTGAAATGTATTAAACCTTGAAACTGTTTATCTTTAATACTGATTCTAGGAGGTAAAATGGAATGGATTATAAAATGCTTATAGAAGATATTAAAGATGATATTATAGCAATAAGAAGAAAAATACATGAGAACCCAGAGCTTGCTTTTCAAGAGTATAAGACAACACAAACTATTATTGATGAACTTTCAGATTGTGATGTAGATATTAAGAGATATGGCTTAGAAACAGGATTAGTAGTTATTTTAAAAGGAGATAAAGAAGGGAAAACCATTGCTTTTAGAGCAGATATGGATGCTCTAAGAATAGAAGAAAAATCAGGGCTTTCATTTTCTTCAAAAATAGATGGTGTAGCTCATATGTGTGGTCATGATATTCATACTAGTACATTACTAGGTTGTATCAAGGTACTTAGTAAATTGAAGAATGAGATTTCAGGAAGAATTATATTTATTTTTCAGCCTGCAGAAGAAGGATTAAGAGGTGCAAATTCTATTATTAGAACTGGTGTTTTTGATGAGTATGCAATCGATTATATTACTACTATTCATTGTTGGCCAGAAATAAAGGCAGGAACTATTGGATTGAAGGCAGGACCAATGATGGCTAGCTCAAACATGTTGGAAATCACAATAAAAGGGAAAGGTACACATGCAGCACATCCACACAAGGGTGTTGATCCTATTCTTATATCATCATATATTATTAATGGTCTACAATCTATTTCATCAAGGGAGATTGCTCCCACAGATCCAATAATTGTTTCAATTACTAAAATCGAAGCTGGATCTAGTCATAATATTGTTCCAGAAGAAGTAAAAATGTATGGGACAGTTAGGACAATTACTAATGAAACACAAGAGATTATTAGTGATATAGTCACTAGAATTGTAGAAAACACAGCTAGTGCATATAGAGCAGATGCAACTGTGGTTATAGAAGAAAAAACATCTCCTCTAATTGCAGATGAAACTTTGGTTAAAGAGTTAAAGCGTTGTGCTGAAAATTCCATAGGTGTTGATAATATTGTTGATTTAAAGGAGCCCTCAATGGGATCTGAAGACTTTGCAAAATATTTAGAATTTTGTAAAGGTGCATTAATAAGATTAGGTACAAAATCTGAAAATTATCAGACTCAACTTCCTCTTCATAATCCACGCACGATATTTGATGAAAAGGCTATTGAGACTGGTATGAAAGTTATATGTAGTTTTGCACTAGATTATTTAAAATAGAAACAAGAAAGTAATTAAAATATTAAGAGGCTGCTTGGGGAGTATAACAGCCTTTTAATTATTTTATTGACTAAATTCAACAGTATATTTCCAGTTTTCGGAACGTACAAAATATTCTGTCAAATAAATGGGATTATAATCTTCGTTATATGTTATTCTGTCAACTTTTATCAAGGGATATACACTATTAATATTAAGAGCTTCTGCAACTTCAATATTTGGATGTGTAGCGCTAATTTCTTCAACGATGTTATGAGAGTTTAGATTAAATTTCTCAGATAATAGTGAACGCAAAGATTCAAAATTACCTGCTTGTCTAATATCTTCAATAATTCTAGTATCAGGTATATAGTGGTAAATAAAATAAACTGGTGTATCAGTTAAGTAACGTATTCTCTTAACTAAAAGAATGTTAGCACTTGCTTTAATATTAAGTTTTTTTGCTATTGGTATATTCGCTTTTATAATATCTACATAAATAGTACTGCATGTAAGATTATGTTTATTACTTCTAAAAGCTTTGTCAAAGCCGCTAAGTATAGGCTTGTTGTCTTTTGGAGTATAGCTAGTAATAAATGTACCCTTTCCTTGCTTTTTAGCAACCATTCCTAGATTTACAAGTTCAGCAACTGCTTGTCTAATGGGAGCTTTGCTCGTGTTGTAAATTATTTCCATTTCTTTTTCTGTGTGTAGCAGCTCACCAATTTTATATTCTCTATTAGATATTTTGCGAAATAAATCATTAAATATTTTTTGATGTAATTGCATTTTTACCTACCTACCTTTGTTGTATGATTCATATAAAAATTTGTATAATTTTCCACCATTAAAATTAGGAAGAAAAGGATGATTTTTAGTTTGTTTTCTATTTAGACTAAAGATTAAGTACATGTTTAATTATGATATTTGTAGTAAAAATTATGCAAATCGATTTTTTTCTATCATAAAACTAATAGCTCCATTATATCAAATTATATATTGTATGCAAACTATTTCATTTTACTAAATCAGTTGACTAAGAGTTTTTCAAGAATATTTTAGTCTTTAATCTATAGGATTAATTCAACTAATATAGGTATTGTAAAAACAACTATTTAAATGTAGTATGTTACTGTATTTGTAAAGCTCTATTATAGTTTGCAACAACTCATCATAAATTGTCTGTGATAATTAGTCTACCCAGGTGGAGCGAGGTAATAAAAACATATTTATCCAATATTTACTATAATCCTAAACCCTCATAGGAAGAGTTAATGTAGACTTCTTTACAGAATTTTAACAATCGGGTATAAATCAAACAAGGCATAAGATATATCTATCCGTAAATACCATCGTTCCATTCATCTCAAAAACCATAGAAGTAAAATCAACTGTTCCAATTGCGGAGACTATAATAGTCGGAAGGGTTCCTGATAATTATACAAATGTTCCAGAGAAGGATTTCTTGAATGTGGTTTCCCGTGGTAATGATTAATACTTAATACTATTTATTTAGAAAAATAAACAAAAGACCAATGGCTCCCAAAAAAACTACACAAACAAGTATTAAAATTCCCATAGTTATTAAATCAACCTCCTTTACAATTATATCATAATATAGAAATAAATTGTATAATCTGGTAGTATACAATTTGTATTACAAATAAAGAAGAAAAAGATAGGAATAGTAAAACCCAACTAATTTACAGTATGATGTTACTCAAAATTAGTTGGGTTAATTGTTTTTATAATTGGAAATTGAGTATATCTATTCTACTTCAACAATCCATCCTTCTGGAGCTTCAACATCACCTAGTTGTATTCCATAAAGGGTATCGTAAAGCTTCTTAGTTATAGGACCTACTTCTGTTTCACTATGGAATACATGGAGTTTTTCTTGATAGTCAATTCCTCCAATAGGAGTTATTACAGCCGCAGTTCCACATGCTCCAGCTTCCTTGTACTTATCTAGTTCAGCTATTAATACATCACTTTCCTTTACTTCCATATTCAAATAATTTTCAGCAATGTGCATTAACGAGTATTTTGTTATACTTGGAAGTATAGATGGTGATTTTGGAGTGACGAATTTATCATCCTTTGTTATTCCAAAGAAGTTTGCGGCACCCACTTCTTCAATCTTAGTGTGAGTCATTGGATCGAGATAAATACAATCAGCGAATCCTTTTTTTACGGCTATCTCGTGGGCATATAGACTAGCTGCATAGTTTCCTCCAACCTTTGCGGCTCCAGTTCCAAATGGTGCAGCTCTATCATATTCTGAAACCATAAAGTTTACAGGCTTCATCCCACCTTTAAAGTAAGGGCCCACTGGAACACAGAATATACAGAAGATATATTCAGGTGCTGGCTTTACTCCAACATTATCTCCAACTCCTATAACAAAAGGTCTGAGATACAGAGTTGCTCCAGTTCCATATGGAGGAACATAGGCCTCATTAGCTTTTACAACTTGAACACATGCATCTATAAATTTTTCTTCAGGTATTTCAGGCATTAAGATACGTTTACAGCTATTATTTAAACGTTTTGAATTTTGATCAGGTCTAAAAAGCTGGATTTTACCATCTTTTCTACGATATGCCTTTAATCCTTCAAAACATTGTTGTCCATAATGAAGAGCTGTTGAAGCTTCACTAATACAAAGCTTATTGTCTTCAGTTAGTACACCTTCATCCCATTTACCATCCTTCCATCTAGATACATAACGGAAATCTGTTTTGATGTAATTAAAGGATAACTTATCCCATTCAATATTTACTGTTTTTGACATATTAATTCCTCCTCTTCTTATACTATGTATACTAAAAATTATAATATAGAAACCCAATGTTTCATAGGGTTTTTAAAACTATTAATAAAAAATGTTATTCTTCTTTGTAGGTCGATATGAAGTAGCCTGATTTACTAGTATTTTAATAATAAATATCAGAAAATTCAATGTCAATTTTTGTAACTAAATCTATGGCAGATATATTAAATCTAATAAGCATTTCCTTAATGGATATTGTATAGGTGAATATAAGCTAAAAGTGCAACAGATTAAATCATACTTAGCTTATTATTTTTTTCTTACATTATGATACTGTAAAAGTAATTCATCAAGTAGCTGACTTAATTTAATTACTTCTGAATCAAGCAAATTCCATTGCTTTTCCTGAATTAATTTGTATAGGTTTCTTTTAGTATCATCAATTTCAAAGATTAAATCACGTAATCTAGACATATTCTCCATATTGCATACCCCTTTATATGAAATTTCCCTTTATAAAATATTTAGTAATTGATTTGATCTGTTGCACTACTGGGATTTTATCAAAATTGTGGGAAGAAATGTAATGTAATTTTTGGATTAATTACAAAAATAAGCAAGTGGCGAGATGGGGTTTAAGTGTGGAGAGGAATTTACTTTAAAGAGGCTTTCATATTTAAGTTTGTATAAGATATATAAAATCACGATGGACTCCTGCATAAGGCAGAAGTCCTATATAAAAGGGGAGCATCTTTAAGTTGTATATATGATATCAAAACAATATGTACAAATTATGAACTGATTATTAACATTATATAAAATAATATGTATAGATTTCCCAAAGTTAAACTTAATTTATACATCTCAAAATATCCGATGATTCTAGGGATTTTTGATGTGTATAAATTAACTGTTTAACTGGAATATCTATATAGATTTCCCAAAGTTAAACTTAATTTATGTATCTCAAAATATGGGATGTTTCTAGGGCTTTTGGACTTGTATAAGTTAAAGTCTATACTAAAATCCCTATATATATAGGATAGGTTCCGGGTTGTATTCAACCTTGAATTTAATGATTTTCAGGTGAGGAAATTGCATAACCCTTACTTGACTAAGCCTAATATGCAAATATCATCTTCAATTTAACCGCTTAAGATATGGGCATATTTGATAGTATAGCTTTGAGGATTTTTAAATTACATGTAGTAGATGGTTTTTATAGAAAGTAATTATGCAATTTGCTTAGGTAATATTCTATTTTAGATTTTATAGAAAAAATACCATAAATAGAAAAGAATCTGATTACCGTCAAAGTACTCAGATTCTTTAGTGTATTTGGACAAATCAATCCCCGATCAGGTGGACTGTTTCCTTGAATAGTATAGCATCCTAAGACAAGCCTTGTCAAGTGTTTAGCAGTCATATATATCATGCAATTTAGTCGAGAAAAAGGGATGCAATTCCCTCAATTTAAAAAAAATAAAAAATTGGAACATTTTTCACATTTATCCGTCTATATATAATGAAGAATGAGAGGGAGGTTATATGAGATGAATAAAAGAGTAATAAAATTTGTTTCAATTATTTTAGTTTTGACTTTAATAGCGGGATGTAGTAGCTTATCTGAGAAATCCCAAATCTATGAAACCAAGGAGGAAGCCAAAAGTGAAGGAAAATGTAATAGTGGGCTTAAATCAGAACTAAGTCAAGCTTCCCATGATAAGGAATGGGAAAATAGTATTGTTTTTGAACCCCAATATATACAAGGAGAAATGAATACTGAAGAATACGCTGACATAGAGGAAAATGGCTATAAGTTATCTTTACAAAATCCACTATCAACATTTTCCATCGATGTAGATACAGCTTCATATAGTAATATTCGTAGATTTTTAATGGATGGTCAGATGCCCCCAAAGGATGCCGTAAGAATTGAAGAAATGATAAACTATTTTACATATGATTATCCAGAACCTAAAGGGGATACCCCATTTTCAGTTATAACCGAAATAAATGAGTGCCCATGGAATGATAAGCATGATTTAGCAATGGTCACTTTAAAGGGGAAAGAATTAGAAGTGGATAAAAAGAAGCCTAGCAATTTAGTATTTCTAATAGACGTATCGGGATCAATGAATAAACCCGATAAACTGCCCCTGCTTAAATCAGCCTTTAAAATGCTAGTAAATCAATTAAAGGAAGATGATAGGGTTTCAATCGTAGTTTATGCAGGTGCCGCCGGGGTGGTTCTAGATTCAACAAATTGCAGCAATAAGGATATCATAATAGACGCTATAGAGAATTTAAACGCTGGGGGGTCTACTGCCGGGGGCGAAGGTATAGAGCTTGCTTATAAAATTGCTAGGGGTAATTTCATAGAAGAAGGCAATAATCGAATAATTCTTGCAACCGATGGAGATTTTAATGTTGGACCATCAAGTGATGGTGATCTTAGTGATTTAATTGAAAAGAATAGAAATGATGGGGTGTTCCTAAGTGTATTAGGATTTGGTAGTGGTAACCTAAAGGATTCTAAAGCTGAGCTTTTAGCTGATAAAGGTAATGGAAACTATTCATACATAGATAATATCTTAGAAGCTAAAAAAGTTTTGGTTGATGAAATAGGATCGACATTATTTACTATAGCGAAGGATGTTAAGTTTCAAATTGAGTTTAATCCAAGTAAAGTAAAGGCCTATAGGTTAATTGGATATGAAAATAGATTGTTAAATGATGAGGATTTTAATGATGATAAAAAGGATGCTGGAGAAATAGGTGCAGGACATACTGTAACAGTATTTTATGAATTAATACCATCGGACTCCGATGAAAAAATACCCGGGGTAGATGAACTAAAATATCAAGATGTAAAGGTAAAGAAAAGCAATGATATTATGCATATCAAGCTAAGGTACAAAGACCCTGAGGGTTTAGTAAGTAAATTGCTAGGATATCCAATTGATGATAATAAAATATCTAAACAGGCCTCTGAAAATTTTAATTTTGCAAGTGCCATAGCTGAATTCGGTATGTTATTAAGGGATTCTGAATTCAAAGGCTCATCAAATTACGACCATGTTGTTGAATTAGCACAAAAATATAAAGGCGACGATAAGGAAGGATATAGAATGGAGTTCATCAAAATGGTCAAATTGGCTAAGGAACTTCAAAAGTAAACAACAAAAGCGTCGAAGGACGCTTTTGCTATGCTTAAATATTGACAAAACATGGTATTTTAATTAATATAGTTATTAAGATGAAAGATTCAAATAAATGAGAATTTACAAAATTTAATAACTTTTACATCTCCGACTTTATTTTTCTAAGGGTAGAACTATGATGGTAAAGCTATGGGTTATACTGGAAACGGTATAGCCTCCCATGTTTGGAAAGGAGGAATAAGATTAATTAATCAATCAATTTAAGTAATGTCTTCCTTAGCAATTAAGGAAGTTTTTTTTATTTATTGACTAATGATTGGGGGACTTATTGATGAGATGGAGATTTGGTTTAATTATTTTATTGGCTCTATTATTATGGGTATGTACTATGGGGAGCAGCTTCGCCGATGGGGAAGGAGGTAATAAACCCTTTTCTTTAAGTACATCTAACCCTACGGATGGACAGAAGAGGGTTTCCATTGATAGGGATATTAATTTAACCTTTAGCAAAAATGTAGTAAATATCCTTGTTAAGGAGAATAATGAAAAATGTTTTAAGCTCATGGACGAAGATGGACATGCAGTACCAATTGAAGTAATAATGGCCGATGACCAGATTGAAAGGGAGAAAAGGAATGATATTATACTTTCAATAAAGGAAGCTTTAGGCTATGGGAAGAAATATACAGTAGTTGTATCAAAGGATTTAATGTCTAAAAGTGGTGTAACATTGGAGTCCGACATAGAAATTTCATTTACAACTATATCTAAAAATGGAGGTATGTCGAAATTAATATGGATTTTAGGTACGTTAGTAATAATAGCCTTGGTATCGGCCTACTTTACCGTTAGAAAAAAATCTAAATAGGAGGAGTTGTAAATTGAAAAAGGGCAGAAAGACCATATTTTTAATTATACCAACAATCCTTCCTATTTTTATTATGTTTTTATCATTGTTTATTGGTAGGTATCCACTAGCATTTTCCGATGTCATAAAAATTTTATGTTCCAAATTAGGCTATGATATGGTAGGTATAACAAAAATGCAGTATTCGATTATTTGGAACTTGAGGATGCCTAGAGCGATATTGGGACTAATGGTTGGAGGAAGTTTAGCTATAAGCGGTGGTGCGCTACAGGGATTATTTAGAAATCCCCTTGTGGATACTGGTATATTAGGGGTGAATGCAGGGGCTGGGTTTGGTGCAGCATTATCTGTAGTTATGTTTAATAATATATATTTGACCTACATATTTGCCTTTGGATTTGGGATTTTAGCTGTAACTTTGAGTTATCTCACTGGAAGGATATATAATACTACACCTACAGTGATGTTAGTACTAGGGGGTATTGTGGTTTCATCAGTATTTGTGGCACTTCTTTCCTTTGTAAAATATCTAGCAGATCCCTATGATCAGCTGCCGACAATTGTATTTTGGCTAATGGGAAGCTTGGCACGGGCTAGCTATGAAGATATCATGATAGCAATGATCCCTATGCTATTGGGGATTCTGGGATTGATGCTGATTAGATGGCGTGTAAACGTTATTTCTATGGGGGATAGGGAGGCTAGGACTCTGGGGATTAATGTGAGATTGACAAAAATACTTGTTGTTTTTTGTACAGCCATGGCGACCGCTGGAGCTGTTTGCGTAAGTGGAACAATCGGATGGATTGGTTTAATCATTCCACATATAGGGAGGATGATAGTGGGAAATGATAATAGACTTTTGCTTCCCACAAGCCTATCCTTGGGAGCGAGCTTTTTAATCATAATTGATAGCTTAGGGCGAATGCTTACGGGTACAGAATTACCCCTTAATATTTTGACTGCACTAGTTGGTGGACCATTTTTTATATATCTTTTGAGGAAAACAAAGGGGGGAAGTTGGTAAATGGGAACCATAGAGGTGAAGAATGCAGCTTTTGCTTATAATGAAAAAAACATTTTCAGTGATATAAGCTTCAGTATTAACCCCGGTGAAATACTTTGCTTAATTGGGCCAAATGGGTGTGGAAAGACGACTTTACTAGATTGCATTTTAGGAATTAAGAATCTTAAAAAAGGAGAAGTTATTCTAAATGGTAACGATATTAGGATGATGAAGCCCCATGAAGTCGCCAAGGAGATATCCTATGTTCCTCAATCCCATGAGATGACATTTCCATATAAGGTGTTGGAGATTGTCTTGATGGGAAGAGCGGCATATACCTCCATTTTTTCTTCTCCTAGTCAAAGGGATATGAGCATAGCTGAGGGGGCTTTAGATATGGTGGGGATGCTTGGATTTAAGGATAGGATATATACACATCTTAGTGGAGGAGAGGCTCAGATGGTAATGATAGCCAGGGCTTTGGCTCAAGAATCACCCTTCATTATTTTAGATGAACCTACTTCACACTTAGATATTAAGCATGAGCATAGGATTTTAGAAAATATTGTGGAGCTTATGGGGGAAAAAAAGCTTGGGATAATAATGGCAACTCATTTTCCAAACCATGCATTTCATATGGAGAATAGTGGTATAAAAACCTCGGTTGCCATGTTCCATAATAGGAAACTTAAAGAAATAGGCCCTCCAAGTAAAGTTTTATGTAAACAAAATATGTACAAGGTTTTTAATATTGAAACCAAGCTTCTATGCTATGAAGATGACAAATATCAAAAATCCAGCTATATTGTACCCCTATTTACGAGAAGGAAGGTGGAGGAATGTCAAGACTACAAAACGGAAAAAACAAGTTAATTGTTTTTTGCTTATGTATTGTATTAATGTTTTTTACTGGATGTACACAAAATAATGGTGTCGCTGAGAGTAATTCGGATAGAGAAATGATCACCATCACAGATTGTGTCGGCAGAGAAGTAGAGATACCAAAAAAAGTAGAAAGAGTGGCGAGTATATTTGCCACATCGGGACATATAGCCACAATATTGGGCAAAGGTGATAGCATTGTGGCTATATCCAATGGATTGACTAGGGATCTACTGCTCCACGAGGTCTGTCCCCATATAAAAGATGCTTTAGTAGCAAAGGGTGGGGGGCATTTTAATATAGAGGAGCTTATCAAAGCGAATCCTGATGTTGTATTTTTTAGTACAGATGTTATAAAGGACCATGCCACAGAAAAAAAAATCAATCAGTTAGGAATTCCCTACCTAATTGTGGAGTATAAAAACATAGAAGAACAGAAATATGCTGTGGAAATGATTGGGAAAGTTCTTGGTGAAGAATCAAAGGCCCAAAGCTATAATAAGTATTATGATGATATTGTTGCCATGGTAGGGGAGAGAACAAAGGATATAGGGGATAAAGAAAGAGTCAGAGTTTACCATGCTATAAATGAAGTTGCAAGGACGGATTCACCTAATACATTGCCTGCGGATTGGACAAAAGTTGCCGGAGCCAAGAACGTATCTATTGAAGAAGATCATGCAGAGGGCCTAGAGGATTCATTTAAATTAGTTAATACAAAGTTTTTCGTTAGCTTTGAACAAATATGTCTTTGGAATCCCGATGTGATTATTGCAAACGGAAATGGAATAGATTTATATTTACAATCAAAGGATCAGTTTAAGGAAGTAAATGCTGTATTAAATGATAAGGTATATTTATTACCAAATGGAGTTTCCCGATGGGGACATCCATATTCTATTGAGACTCCCTTAGCTATATTATGGACTGCTAAGACCCTTTACCCAGATAAATTTCAAGATATAGATATGGTTAAGGAAACAAAGAGATTCTATAAAGAGTTTTTTAACTATGATTTAGGGAATGAAAAAGCTGAGCAAATATTATCTGGAAAGGGAATGAGGATACCTAAGGGATAAAAAAGATAAGGAAATGGAGGGTCTTTATGGAAATATTATTATGTATAGATGATACCGATGATTTAGAGAAGGGAAAGGGCACTGGTTCATTGGCCCAGACTATTTTGACCACCATAGAGGAAAATAGGTGGGGACAATGTGAGAGGATCACAAGACATCAATTGCTATTACATGAGGATATTCCTTATACTTCACATAATAGCTCCATGTGTTTCGCAGCAGAAATTGAAGATGAGCATTATAAAAATGTAATAGATTATAGTATGGGGTTTTTAAAGCGGGAACATGCAGAGGGGTCTGACCCGGGATTGTGTGTAGTAAAGATAAATGAATTAAAGGATAAGCAGAGCTTGATAGAGTTCGGAAAAAAGGCACAAAAAGAGGTTTTAACCAAGGAAAGGGCCTATGGTTTAGCACGATCACTAGACATACATCTCACAGAACATGGAGGTACAGGACTGGGAATAATAGGGGCCTTAGCCGGAACGGGATTGAGATTGAGCGGAAATGATGGAGAATTTAAGGGTGGTTTGAAATTTGTTCAAAAAGGTGAAGTATGGAAAGCAGGGGAGCTATATAAACATGATGAAATTGATGTAATAATGAGTTTGGATGGGAAGATTCTCAAAGAAGATGAAAAGATAGTATTTGGATTGAAATCCAAAACTATATTTAGAGGTGGCAAATCCCTTTTATTAGTTGTACCAAAGGAGATTAACGAATGGAACAAATTATATAAATGCTGTAACAAGCAGCAATTAAGGAATCTTGGGGATGAGATAAATGTTCAATAAAAATGATAAGGGGCAAAATGTATTTTGTGGAGGTAAACAGGACTGGGAGCTAGCTATAAGGGCTGCAAAACTATGTGAAAGCTATAAACCTGATGTGGAAGAAGAACTGATAACAGATGATGAAAGGTCTTGCTATGATTGCCGCTATAGGCGGTGGACAGCAAGCTCCTTTATTTGCTGTAAGCCTCAATGAGTAGATTAAGCATTAGGAAAGTAGGGAAGTCAATGTATGATATTGCAATTGTTGGGGCTGGTGTTATAGGAGCATTTATTGCAAGGGAGCTATCAAGATATGACCTAAGGGTTGTATTAATTGAAAAGGATGGAGATGTTGCCAATGGCATCACTAAAGCTAACACGGCTATTATTCACAGTGGATATAATCCTAGGGTAGGAACCCTAAAGGCTAGATTAAACCGAATGGCCAATCCGATGTTTGAAAGGTTATGTGAGGATTTAGATGTTCCTTTTAAAAGGATTGGATCATTATTGATAGCATTTGATGATGAGGGAATGGAAAAAGTCATTGACCGCTATGAAAGGGGATTAATAAATAATATTAAGGATATACGCATATTAAGTAAAGATCAGATACTTGAGCTTGAACCACTAATAAGCACAAATGTTATTGGGGGATTGTACGCACCAAGTACAGGTATAATTGGGCCCTGGGAATTAACCATTGCATTGGTTGAAAATGCAGTTCAAAATGGTGTGAATTTAAAATTAGAGAGCAGGGTTAAAGCCATAACTAATATGGGGGAATGCTATGAAATAGCCACCGTTAAGGAAAGGATTAGAAGCAGGTATATAATAAATTGTGCTGGCTTGTTCGCAGACGAAATAAATAATATGGTGTCATCACCATCATTTAAAATTTGTCCTAAAAGGGGAGAGTACTTTGTGCTAGATAAAAGTGGGGGTAATCTATTAAAACATGTTATCTTTCAGGCACAAAAAAAGTCAATAAAGGGGGTAAATGTACTACCTACTATAGATGGAAATTTGTTGGTTGGGCCATCGGGTGATGAAATAGATGATAAAACAGACCTTAGAACCACTATGGAACAGCTACATATTATTAGGGAAAATGCTAAATGGACAAGTAAAATGATTCCCTTCGACGAAACCATCAAAACCTTTGCGGGATTGAGACCTAAACTTGAACTATATAATAAAAACTTAGAAACCGGTGAAATAGAGGTAGATGATTCCTTTGGTGATTTCATCATAGAGGAATCCAAGGATGCTAAGGGATTTATAAATGTTGCAGGAATAAAGTCTCCTGGACTGACGGCATCACCTGCTATTGCACAGCATGTAATTAATATAATAAAGGACATTATGGGAGAATTAAGACCAAGGCCTATGTTTAATCCTGTGCGAGAAAGAATAATACGCTTTAGGGATTTAAAGGATGAAGATAAAGAAGCATTGATTCAAAAAGATCCTAGATATGGGAATGTTGTTTGTAGGTGTCAACGTATAACCGAAGGAGAAATTGTTGATAGTATCCATAGAAAAGTAGGGGCAACTACCGTTGATGGAGTGAAGAAAAGAGTCGGTACGACCATGGGTAGATGTCAAGGAAGCTTTTGTGAACTGAAAATCATGAAAATTCTTGCTAGAGAATTAAAAAAGGATATTAAAGACATAAGAAAAAATGAACATGGTTCGTATATTATACCCCATGAAACAAAATAATCGGATGAAGTGATGACCCATGACATTGCTATTGTTTATTGAATAATATCCACAAATTACCTAGTATCTAAGTGAAAATCGGGTTAAAAATAGATATGAGGTGATTTATAATGAAAAAGAAAAGAAAGAAGAAAAACAATGAAGAAAATTTTTTCAATGAAATGGCATATGAGATGGCAGGAGATATTGGAGCCGTTGATAATGAAGAAATGTTAAATAATGAAAAGCTTATTTCAGTGAAGAATACTAATAGTAGAAAAAATAGGGAAAAATAATATTTATAAATTTTAATGGAAGCTGGTAAAAATCACAGCTTCCATTTTATGTTTATGTTAATTATTACCAATGATAATAGTCCCCTAAATAATTATTTTAACCCGTATTCTATAGCAAAATAATTATTATGGGGGAGTTTTAATATGAAAATAGTAGCGTCCTATCTATATCCGGACTTTTCGTATAAAAGAAAATATAATAACTATAGTCCAAAAAAATCCGTTAAGAAAAACGAAAAAACCTTTGAGGAATATTTAAAAAATTCAAGTCAACAAATTAATAAAGATAATCATAATAATAGAGGAAATTGCGTAACTCTTACTTGGCAGAATTGCATAATACATATGGTATGGCTTTGAAGAATTTTAGACTACATATGGTAGATAGTTTTTGTAGAAGGTAATTATGCAATTTGCTCAATAGAAAAGTAATATAGTATTTTTAAAAGTATTATCAAGAGTAGAATTTTTAATCTACTCTATTTTTTTGTCTATATTAGTTATAAATAATAGTGTTCTATCTAGAATAATGATGAAATTTCTATTATAATAGTTTCTAGACTTATAAGGATAACCAAAAGCTTAGAACTTTTTACTTAGAACTACAAAGCGTCGTGAGACGTCTTTGTCAATATATGGAGTGATTTAAATGATGGGTAGAACCCACTATACTATTGGTGTTTTATATTATCTTTTATTTTGTATGATACCAATATTTACGGTAATTGAATTCTCAGATTTTAGTAATATGATTGTTTGTATCTTAGCCGCAGCTATAGGAGCGGTATTTCCAGATGCTGATTCAGACCACAGTTTAATAAATAGTAGAAACCCGGTTTTCAAGACCTCTAATAAAGTGGTGAATCATTATAAGCAACTACTAAAAAAGGTTTTTGCTTTCATTTTTTTTAGTATTCCTGCTTTTATTATTGGCATATATATGTATCGAAATAGTAGATACCCAATAGGGCTTTTAGTTTTTGTATTTATATTACTTATAATGTCAATGAAGGGATCTAGTATAGGAGAAAAAATATACATACCTATTTTAACTGAAGGATTAAAGGCAATAAATACCGGGGCATCTAGGATAAAAAAAGTTTTTATGATGTTAATATACTTTGGTGTTGGTATTGCTTGTATTTACTTTGGTAAAGGAAATATACAAGCACTGATATGGGGTCTTATATTTATAGTTATAGCAATATTTCCCCATAGAACCTTTTTACATTCACCGGAAGGTCTTATTTTAGTTACTGTTGGGGTAAAGTTTTTGCAAGAAAAAATAATGATTCCAAATATATCTACAGCTTTTTTTATTGGCTATTTCAGCCATCTATATCTGGCAGATATTTTTACAAATAGTGGGATACCCTTATCTGTATTACCATTGATACTAAAAAAAATAAGGATACATGATGTATTAAAAAAAAGTAAGATATATATGGTATTATATAATATTCTTGATACAAAACTAGCTATACCCTTAGTTAAAACCGGGAGTAAGTTGGGAAGCATAATCGAGGGTATTTATGTTTTTATATTGTTCGTTCTTGTATTTTTTATAATGATAAAGAATAGGGTATTATAACCCAAAGAAAAATAATAAAGTAAAAATTAAAGTTTGAAACAGGATAGGGTGTTTGTATCCTGTTTTTCGATATTTTTGATGTAAGAATATAGAAAGTAGACTATAATATATGTATAGTAAAACTTAATCGTTTTAATTGAATGTCTATGGTTTAATAAATAATAAATAAATGGGAATGGTGAAAATATGTTGTTTAATGATAAAAATGAGACTATTAATGAAATTGAGCAAAGAGCCATATTAGTGGGAATAAATTTTGGTAGGAAAGATGAAATACCTATTGAAGAATCAATGGAGGAACTTAAAGAACTAAGTAGGGCCGCCGGTGCAGAGGTTGTAGATATGGTCATCCAAAACAAAGCAAAGGTTGATTCTGCATATTTTATAGGTAAAGGAAAAGCTGAAGAAATAAAAATGATGTGTACCGCATTTGACGCTAATACCGTTATTTTTAATGATGAATTGTCAGCTTCTCAGATTAGAAATCTAGAGGCAATCCTTGAGGTGTCAATTATTGATAGAACAACTCTAATATTAGATATTTTTGCTAGAAGGGCTGAAACTAGGGAAGCAAAGCTTCAGGTAGAAATAGCTCAATTAAGATATAGACTTCCGAGACTGGTGGGCTTAGGAAGATCACTATCAAGGACTGGAGCAGGTATAGGAACTAGGGGGCCAGGGGAACAAAAGTTGGAGCTAGATAGAAGAAGAATTTTAGATAGAATAAGTGATATAAAAAAGCAAATAGAAGAAGTTAAAAAAAATAGGGAAGTACAAAGGGCAAAAAGAAACAAGAGCCATGTGCCTGTGGTTTCCCTTGTGGGGTATACCAATGCAGGTAAGTCTACCCTTATGAACAAATTACTTGATTTAAGTATAGGGGAATCAGAAAGTAAAAAGGTTTATTCAGAGGATATGTTGTTTGCTACATTAGATACCTTCCATAGAAGGATAGTTTTAGATGATAAAAAGGAGTTTGTTTTAACAGATACAGTTGGTTTTGTAAGTAAATTGCCCCATCATCTTGTTAAGGCATTTAAAGCAACCCTTGAGGAGGTCGTGGAGGCGGATTTGTTAATCCATGTTGTCGATTCCTCCAATGATAATTATGAGATGCAGATGAATGTAACGAATGAAGTTTTAAAGGATTTGAATACTTTAAATAATCCGATGATTTACGCTTTTAATAAATGTGATAAAGATATTAATGATACATTAGGAAAATCTAAGGATGCAGTTTTCATATCTGCTTTAACAGGTTATGGTATTGAAGAGCTTATAAAGTCAATAAAAAAACATGTGTTTAAGGATATGATAAATTGTAAAATGCTCATTCCCTATGAAAAGGGACATATATATTCATATTTGCATGAAAAGACAAAGGTGGATAATGTAAAATATGAGGAGAAGGGAACGTATCTAGAGGCTGAGTTGAATGAAGCTGATTACAATAAATACAAATCATACATAATTGGGAATTAGAAAATATATAGGAAAGGTGATAAAAATACCGTGGGTACTTCAAAAATGTCATGGGATGATGCCCAAAAATTTGATGATTGTATAATAACATATATGTTATATAGGGAAGGAAAAACAATAGAAATCATAGGCAGGATTAGAAATATTTCCAGGGAAAAAGTAGAAAAGGATATAATTGATGCTAAGATTAAACTGAGGACCATTCAATCTGATAAGAATGAAAAAGGTTTACTAGACAAGGTATTGGAGCTTACTAAGGAAGAACGTTTGAGATGTATTCAAGAAAAGCCAAGGGAAGAATTAGAGAATTTCATGGAGCAAATTAGGAAAGAATATGGCTCCATAAAAAACCCAGAGGATAAAGCTGCATTGATATGGCTGATTGGTGAAATTAAGGATGTTAGCTTAATAGGATTATTGTCTAAAGATATACTGCATAACAATGGTAATGTTAGAAGGATGGTTTGTTCTGCCCTTGGCAAAATAGGAAGTGAAAAAGCTTTACCAATACTACATAAGGCATTGAGTGATGACAAACCACAGGTTAGGCAGTATGCGGCTAAAGCCCTTAGGCATATAGGAAATAAAGCTTCACTACATATGCTTAATGAAGCCATAAAGAAAAATCATGAGAAAGATTACGTGAAGAGGGCATATTTACAATCAATAGAGAATATAAATTTGAGATTAACTAAGTAAACTTCTTGTGTTTTTTACTATATTGGCAATATCATTGTAGGAATAAAGCGTTCCCTTTGCAACCATGGGTCTACCTATTTTAGTAAACTTCATGCCTCTAGATAAATATCCTCCCAATTTCATGAAGCCATTTACACATGGTTGTGTATTAATAAGCATCAGTTGGTCTTGGGATTGATTGAAGATTTTCCATGTATCTAAGACTACTGGTAAAATAAGATGGGGTAAATATTTTCTGCTAAGGGTATATATACTATTACCCTTATCATCTGTTCCTCTATTAATTAATTTGCCTCGATCCTTTTCTTCCAATTCATCATAAAAAGGAACACTTATTAGATCATGGTAACTAGGCTTATAATCTATGGGAAGCATTCCCAGATGAATAGCGGCAGCTGTGGATGAAGAATGACATCCTGTGACACAATGATAAACAATATGCATTTAACCTCACTCCTGTAAGCATTAGATTTTATATATAGGGTTTTCATAGTATAAGTTAAAGTCTATACTAAAATCCCTATATAATATAGATTTCCCAAAGTTAAACTTAATTTATACATCTCAGGATATCCGATGTTTCTAGGGATTTTTGATGTGTATAAATTAAGATTTACTTGGAACTCTCTGTACATGGGGGTTTAAGTATAAATTTAAATATTAGATTGGCGGGTGAATTTATGGCTAAGGATTACAAGACGTTACTCCAGTATGCACAGGCGGAGGAAATAATAAATAAGTCTAAATTTATTGGATATACAAAACCTGTGAACACTGAACAAGAGGCTATAGAATTTATTGAAAAAATAAAAAAACAGCATTGGAATGCAACTCATAATGTACCGGTTTATGTAATTGGAGAAAATAATGAAATACAAAGATATAGTGATGATGGTGAGCCCTCTGGAACTGCTGGAGTACCTATATTGGAAATGCTAAAAAAAGAAGAAATAAAGAATGTTGTTATGGTTGTGACAAGGTATTTTGGAGGAATAAAGCTGGGAACCGGTGGACTAGTGAGAGCATATACTAGTGCTGCTAAACTGGCGATAAAGGATGCCAAGGTAGTTAAAAAGGCCATAAATGATGTGTATTTATTTAGAATAGACTATACATTGCATGGCAAGATTCAAAATGAACTAATGAATGGGGAATATAGTATAAAGGATACGGTGTATGATGATAAAGTAAATATCTACGTTTATTGTAGCCCCTCTGAAAGTGAGAAGCTTGTCAACAAAATCACTGATATAAGCAGTGGAACAGCAATGATAGAAGAAAAGGATCAAGTCTATCTAACCATATATGACGGAAAGGTTATTGAGGATTAAAAGGTTACTGATTTTTCTATATACCTTAACTCGATAATTTATCTTTTGAATCCGCCTTAAATGGGTATAATTTTAAATAGGAAGACATGTCTTTATAAAATACTGGAGGGAAAGTAAATGGATAATATAGAAAAAGTAAAAGAAGAAATGTTAGGGAAAAAGGTCTGGGCCGTTGTTGGGGCAACTCCAGATGAATCAAAGTTTGGATATAAGATATTCAAAAAGCTTAAGTCCAGAGGATACGAGGTCTATGGTATAAATCCCAAATATGAAGAGCTTGAGGGTGAAAAGCTTTATAAAAGCATTTCAGAGCTGCCAGTTAAACCAGATTGTGTAGATATGGTGGTTTCACCTAAAATAAGTAAACCAATGGTTGAAGAAATTGCTGATAATGGAATAAAATATGTGTGGTTTCAACCGGGTACCTTCGATGCAGAAACTATTGATTTGGCGGAAGCAAAGGATTTAAAATATGTTTATTATGATTGTGTATTGGTTGCATTAGGATAAAGGGCAAAAGACCATGTTATTTATGTGGTCTTTTATTTTTATCTTTATCTTTATAAAAAAATTGATATATCGCCATTATAAATAGAAATATTCCAAAGATCCTTTTTAATAGATTAGAGGGAAGCTTGACCGCTAGCTTGGCCCCAAAATAAGCACCGATAATCCCCGTTAGAGTTAATGGTATCCAGATTTTCTTTTCTATATTTTTGTTCTTTATATGGGTGATTACAGCAATCAAAGCTATTGGAATATAGGTAAAAAGGTTTACGCTTTGTGCCTGTTGTTGCGTTAAACTTGTGAATAATATTAAAGCGGGTATAAGTATGGTTCCCCCGCCGATACCCATTCCACTGATGATGCCAGAGAAAAAGCCAATTATGGAAAAGAACATTTAGAACACCATCCTAAAGGCTGCTATCATCATAAAAATAGCAAATATTTTTCTTAAAATTCTATTAGGAATTTTATTAAGAAGTCTAGCACCTACATATCCCCCTAATACACCTCCAGCAACCACTTTAAAAGTGACATTATATGAAACTATGCCGGATTTCAAATAAATATAAGTACTCACAATTGTTAAGGGGAGAATTATTGAAATAGCTGTAGCATGTGCTTTATGTTCTTCCATTCCTAATAGAAATATCATTCCAGGGACCAATATAGTTCCACCCCCCGAACCAAATAGGCCATTTGTCAAACCAGTGAATATCCCTAAAATACTAATTTTGAATATATTAATTTTCATAAAGACCATCCTCGCTATAGAGAGTTTAGGGTAAATCTTAATCTATACATATCTAAATATCCGATGTTTCTGGGGAGTTTTGAGATGTATAAATTGAAGTTTTGACTGGAATCTCTATATACCATATATATTTAAAGTATCTATATTAATTTAACCCTTTTATAAGGCTTAGATACATAAAATAGTATTAGATGCAAATATATATTATAGGGATTAAAGTTCAACTATGTGGCTATTGACATAAAATTAAATATGGAATAAAATAAAACCATAAAAACCGATATGAATACTATGGATTGAGGAGGCCTCAAAAATGAAAGTAGCAAATAGTATCATGGAACTAATAGGAAATACACCTATCGTAAGATTAAATAAACTAAAACCCGAAAATGGTGCAGATATTTATTTGAAGCTGGAGTTTTACAATCCAGGCAGTAGTATAAAGGACAGAATCGCTGCTAGTATGATTAAAGCTGCTGAAAGGGATAGTTACCTAAAAGAAGGAGGAACAATAGTAGAGCCTACTAGTGGGAATACGGGTATAGGGCTAGCCATGATTGGAGCAGCTAAGGGATATAATGTTATTTTGGTTATGCCGGATACTATGAGTGTTGAGAGAAGAAAGCTTTTAAGGGCTTTTGGAGCCGAGATAGTCTTAACAGAAGGTGCTAAGGGAATGAAGGGAGCCATCGATAAAGCAGAAGAAATTGTTAAGGAAAATCCATCCTATTTTATGCCCCAGCAATTCAAGAATAAAGCAAATCCAGAGGCCCATAGAAAAAGTACTGCTTTAGAAATACTTGACCAAATGGATGATGATTTCGATATGTTTATAGCAGGGGTAGGTACGGGTGGCACTATTACTGGTATTGGCGAAGTCATAAAAAGTAAATTAGATAAGGTCAAGGTTGTAGCTATTGAGCCTGAAAACTCCCCTGTATTATCCGGAGGAAGACCAGGCCCCCACAAAATACAAGGAATCGGAGCCGGCTTTATACCAGATATCTTAAATACGGATATAATTGATGAAATATACAGAGTAGAGGATGAGAATGCATTAGAAACAGCTAGGAAAGTAGCTTTAGAGGAAGGAATTCTAGTAGGTATTTCATCGGGAGCAGCTGTATATGCAGCAATAGAAAAATCAAAGATATTAGGAAAGGGCAAAAAGATAGTTGTTATAATTCCAAGCTATGGTGAACGATATTTATCCGTTAGCAACTTTTATCCAGAAGAATAAATAAAGTAATATTTTTTATTATAATCGTATCAAAAGGTCGCTAAGGCGATCTTTTTTGCTGTAAGGGACTAATTCAGGTTATCGGTGGACAATAACCCTTACTTTTGCTGCGAGTCGAAAAATGTCGGTAAAAATTACTACAAATGTCGAAAAATATAAATTATAATATGTGTAAAATGACATAAATTAAGGAGGACGAAAGATGAAGAGTAAAAAATCGTGGGTAGTGTTATTGATGGTATGTTTTGTTTTTACTAGTTTAGGAATACAGGCTTTTGCAGTAGAGATTGGTGATAGACTGCCGGAGCCAGAAGATGGATGGAGAAGATATGATGATGAAAATTCATTAATAGAATTAGAAGGGAATTGGTTAAGTCAGTCGGCTGGCGGTACGTATAATGGGAGTATTTCGTACAATGGAACATTGGATGATAGTTTTAAATTTAGTTTCCATGGTACAAAGTTTCGTATCATTACTTGTTTAAATCACAATAGAAGTAACAATATTATCGTCAAAGTGGATGGTAGTGTTATTGATAATTATAGTGAATATATTACTAGCGGAGATAAAGGAATTGCCATTGCATATGAAAAAACTGGTTTATCACAAGATGAACATACAGTTGAGATAATTAATAATACTTTAAGTAGTAACAAATATTTTTCTTTAGACGCCATAGACATAGATGAAGACGGAAAATTGATAGAATATAAAGAACCTATTGGGAATTCTATTGTATTGGACATAGAACCAGAAAAAGAGAAAATAAAAGTAAATGAAATAGTAACTGCTAATTTAGTCATAGATAACATTAGCAAAATATCAGCAGAAGATATACGAATAGATTACGATGAAAAAAAATTAGAGTTCTTAGGATTCGAAGAAGTGGATGGAATGAAGTTAGTAAAATCCGTTGAAAAAGCAGAAACCGGGGACTTAAGGGTTATAGTAGCAAGTAAAGGTGAAGCAAATATCATAGATTCTAAAAAAATATTGCTTAAATTAAAATTTAAAGGAATCAAAGTAGGAGACGCTCTTGTGGATATAACAAAGGGTAGAGTAACAGACGGTATTGATATGGAAAAAGACTTAGCCGATAAAGAATGTGACCAGGGAACAATCATAATAGAAGCAGTAGCAGATGTCAATAATAGTGGAGAATTTACATTGCTTGACCTAGGTATTGATGCCAGACATTTTTCTAAAGACCCGGCATCTTCAGAACTAACTAAGTATAACACGGATATCGTTGTAAATGGACAAATAGATGATGAGGATTTGTTAGAAATAGGAAAACTCATATTAGAAAATTCAAATTATGACTTTAATGAATAATCTAAGTTAGATAATATTTAGTATAAGTATACTCTACTTGAGTATGTAAATACCCCCTATGACAATAACTGTTGTAGGGGGGGATTTATTTTATATGGTTATATAATATAGTTAATAGAGTTGCTATTATTTCAACGGACACAATTTTTAAAGAGGTATTTGGGTAAAACTCGCGGTTGCCTATGGTTAATAAGTTTTTATTATGGTATAATCCGTTAATTATGTTATAATATCTTATTATATAGATAATAGGGCAAATTGCATAATTGCCTTACTACAAAAACTGTCTACTATATATAGTTTAAGAATCCTCAAGGCTATATCATCAAATATGCTTATATCTTAAGAAATTAAATCAAGGATGATATTCGCATATTAGGCCTAGCCAAGTAAGAATTATGCAATTTCCTCAATAAAGATAAAACTGAATATAAAAACATGAGGTGGTAAAATGAATAGAACTATTGATGAAAAAATTAATCGCATAGTTGAGTGGCTTAGGAGCCAAGTTGAAAATTCAGGAACCGATGGGTTGATTGTAGGACTTTCCGGTGGAATTGATTCCTCCGTAGTAGCCTTTCTTATTAAAAAGGCATTTCCTAAAGATTCTATGGGAGTTATTATGCCCTGTAAAAGTAACGAAAAAGATAAAAATGATGCTATAGACGTTGCTGAGGCTGCTGAATTAAGACATATTACTGTGGATTTGACTGACGATCAAGACAATATTTTTGGTAAAGTAACTAATGAGCTTATAAAGGAAAAACTAGATGCAGATAAAAATAGAAAACTAGCTGATGCAAATCTTAGAGCAAGAATGAGAATGAGTACCCTATATACAGTGGCAAACTCACTTAATTATTTAGTGGTAGGGACTGATAATGCTGCTGAAGTTTATACTGGATACTTTACTAAATATGGAGATGGAGGAGTGGATATTCTTCCAATAGCTAATCTAACAAAGAGAGAAGTATATGAATGGGCAAGATATTTAGGGGTACCTCAGACAGTATTAGATAGACCCCCTTCAGCAGGACTTTGGGAAGGCCAAACCGATGAAAATGAGATGGGAACTACATACAATATGATAGATGATTTAGTAGAAGGAAAGGAAATACCCCAGAAGCATAGAGATATAATTGAGGGGCTTAATAAAAGAACTGAGCATAAAAGAAAAATGCCTCCATCACCTCCCAAATATGACTAGAATTTATTGTTGAATGCAGTTTAATATGATAAAATATTTGCAGATGCAAAAAGGGAGGATTTTTTATGGGTAGAATAGGTACTATAGTTAATAGAAAAAATAAGCAGGATGCTAAGAAAGCAAAAGTATTTACAAAGCTTGGAAGATATATAATGGTTGCAGCAAGAGAAGGCGGTTCTGATCCTGAATATAACGCAGCATTACAAACTGCTATTGAAAAAGCTAAGGCCGCGAATATGCCTAATGATAATATAGATAGAGCCATAAAAAAGGGAGCAGGAGAGCTTGAGGGTGTTATATTTGATGAGTTCACATATGAAGGCTATGGACCAGGTGGAATTGCAGTATTAGTTGAGATATTGACTGATAACAAAAATAGAGCTGCTGCCGATGTAAGAAGTTATTTTTCTAAGTGTGATGGAAACTTAGGGGCAAATGGGTGCGTAGCATTCATGTTTGACCATAAAGGCGTTTTAGTAATTGACAGAACTGATTCAATGGACGAAGAAGAAGTAATGATGCAAGTCCTTGAAGCTGGAGCAGAGGATTTTATGGCAGAGGAAACTCACTTCGAGATATATACTGAGGTAGGTGACTTTGCTGCCGTTAGAAATGCTCTACAAGCAGACGGCTACGAGTTCTCAATGGCAGAGCTTAGATATCTTCCACAAACCATGACTGCTCTTACAGATGAAGACCAGATCAAGAAGATGAATAAGCTTATTGATCTTCTTGAGGATTGTGATGATGTACAGAACGTTTATACGAATTATGAAGAAATGTAAAAGTGTTGGAAAACCTGGTTTGTATAGTAGGTAAAGACAAACCATGATGTATGATGGGACTACCTTAGTTTGATAGGGTAGTCTCTTTAAGTTGAAAAAATATTTAAGTTCCTGTTGACATAAATTTTCTTGGGATGGCTGTGTGTGAATTTAGACTTGTTTTAATGATTTTGCTATAATATGGCTAGCGGTTTAGATGGGAGCTGATCTTATGCATAATATTTTTACACCAAATGGTAGAATACGTCGTAGTCATTTCTGGGGGTATCTTTTTATGTTAATGATATTGGAATCAAGTATAGGTGCCCTTGTCACAGCATATCCCTATGATGGAATCCATATAATAATCCATAAAACTTTAGGGTATATAGTAAGATTGGCTGAGGTTTGGAGTATATCATGTCTCATGGTTCAAAGACTACATGATCTAAATAGACCCTTAGAACATCTTTTATATCTCTTAGTCCCAATTTACAATATATATGTTCTTTTTTGTATATTGTTTGTCAAAGGGAATGATGAAATAAATAAATATGGTAAATCACCATATTGCTCCTTTGGGACTTGTGAGTTTGACAATGGTTCAACATTGAACTATAATGAAGATAGGTGATATAATGTATGAACAAAATAGGAGCATTGCTAGATATAATTCTTTACTGCAAACCAAGATTAATAACTTTTTTAGAAATGAACTTCTAGAAATAGGACATAAGGATTTACTACCCAGTCATGGAAGACTGTTGTCTATTGTATATATAAATGGTGGGCGGGTACAGATAAAAACCCTGTATGAGACTATGCTCAAACAAAAATCCACCATAACTGAAATGATAAACAGGCTTGTAAAACTAGGATATTTGATGAAAGAAGGATGTAAGGACGACAAAAGAGTTACTTATGTCGTGGTGACTGAAAAAACTATTCATCTCAAGGAAGATTTTGATAAAATTTCTGAAAGATTAATAGATAAGCTATATGAAGGATTTACACCCCAAGAAAAGGATAAATTTGTATCATTGATGGTAAAAGCAATTACGAACTTTACTTAAGAATCATTATACAGGTTCTTAAGTAAAGTTTTAGATAAATAGTTCAAGATTGAATTAAAATTAAAAAGTGAGGTGTTGATTTTGAAAAAGAATTTGGGATCAGTAGTAGGATTATATCCTACACCGGTGGCTATTATAGGGACTGAGATTGAGGGAAAGGTTAATTGGATGAATGTGGCACATCTAGGCATATGGGGAATGGATAAGATGCTTCTTAGTATAGCAAAGGGTCACTATACAAATACGGGATTAAAAGAAAATAAGACTGTTTCCGTTAATATGGTCGACAAGGGTATGTTAGCAGAAGCGGATTATGTAGGAATGGTATCGGGTAAAAAAGTTGATAAATCAGATGTATTTGAATACTTTAATGGAGAGTTAAAGGGGGCACCCCTTATTCACAAATCACCAATTGCTATGGAATGTGAAATAGTAGAGGTATATGAAACAGAAACCTATGATCATTGTATCGTAAAGCCTGTAAATACATATGCGGATGAAGAAGTATTATCCGACGATGGAAAAATCGATTATGAAAAAGCAAAGCCAATTTTATTTGAAATGCATAAAAGACAATATCTAAGTACAGGAAATGCAGTTGCGAAATGCTGGGATATAGGAAAGGAATATACAAAGTAGTTAATGGTTATAATGTGAGAAATAAGAAAAGATGTGCATAGTATATTTCAAAAAATCATAGAATGGTTCACTCCTTGATTTTTGGCTGTAAATAATGATATACTATAGCTAAGCTATGGAAAATCACACCACTTTTGTTTATGTTATTTAAAACATATAAAAGTGGTGTTTTTATATTAGTTTGAAAATTGGGGAATATAAATATAAGTACACATGGGGAGGCAACAATGTCTGAGAAAAAAAATAAATACATATACGCTGTAAGAAAAGGTAAAAAAGTTGGGATGTTTAATAGCTGGGCAGAATGTGAAAAACAAGTAAAGGGATATTCAGGAGCTGAGTTTAAAAAATTTAAGACAGAAGGTGAAGCATTAGAATACATAAAGGGGTCTAATGCCAATAATACTGATAAAGGGGATAGTTCTAATATATATATCACCAATGATTCTAATGGTGAAATTATTGCCTATGTAGATGGAAGCTATGATAATAGGACACATAAGTATTCCTCAGGTATTGTAATATTATATGACAATGAAAAAATCACCATGAGCAAATTAGGTGAAGATAAGGAATTGGCTGATATGAGGAATGTGGCTGGGGAAATTAAAGGTGCAGAAATAGCTATGAAATTTGCTTTAGATGAAAATGCTTCCAGCTTAACAATATATCATGATTATGAAGGAATTGAAAAATGGTGTAGCGGTGCTTGGCAGGCTAGAAAGCCAGGGACAATAAAATATAAACAATATTATAATGAAGCATCGAAGAAAGTAAAAATAGGATTTGTCAAGGTTAAGGCACATTCTGGTGACCGATATAATGAAGAAGCAGATCAATTAGCAAAAAAAGCATTGGGACTAGCCTAAAAGCTATACAATTTATATTAGATACTAAAATGTATAAAGAGGAGAAATAGATATGGAGGTTAAAATATTTATTAAGGGTAAAAGGGAACCATTGATTTATAAAGGAGATAGAATCGATGTACTGGATTTTGAAATAGATAATATTAAATATAAGCAAATAAGATATTTTAATTTCAAAAAAGGAATGAGTAAAAGTGAGTTTGTCCAAGAAGATCTTATTAGTAGGATAGTTGAAAATAAATAATAAGGGGCAAAATAATCTCACCACTTTTATATGAATATTAAGATCATATAAAGGTGGTGTTATATTCTATTTATAATTAGAAGGAGTTCCCCAATATTCAATACGATTAAATTTAGGATAAATTGAATAAAAGTGAACAAATATAGGAGCATTATCTAAAAAAGGATGGGCATTAAAGAAATCCTTGTCTCCATAACGTATAGCTTCCAGTGCTAAGGGCAGTTCTCTTATAAATATTTCATTACGTCTTGAGGTCGTAGCTAAACCATTCTGGCCGTCAACGTGAACATATACGGAAAGAACATACCTGTTATTTATTAAACTCCATTTACCTAAGACCTCATCCCTAATTGGCATAATCTTATCATATGCATAATTTCTACCAATTGTTAAAAAAAGATCTCCCGTTATATCTGAATGGGTCAATGTATAATGCCGAGGGATAATAGGGTTTCTAGGAGTGACCCCTAATCGAAATTCCACATTTAATTTCTCAGGCTTTAGCCTTTTCACCATTAATACCTCCGTTCTTATATAAGTATATCTATATATAATATTCATTTGAGTGGCATTTAGTGAATGAGATATAACAAATGAGCAAATTGCATAATTACCTTCTGCAAAAACTATCTACTATATATAGTCAAAAAACCTTAAGAACTATACCGTATATATTATGCAACTTAGCCAAGTAAGAGTTATGCAATTTCCTTAAATTCAAATTTTCACAAAATATCACAGATTATTTTTGAATTTTAATGTATTATATATATAGGGTTTTCATAGTATAACTTAACTTATACATGGACAAATATGCGATGTTTCTGGGCATTTTGGACTTGTATAAGTCAAGGTTTTAGCTAGGATATCTATAGATTTATATAAAATATTATATGAGGTGAGTTTAATATGAAATATATTATAAAACAAAAAATATTTAGCTTAGGAACGAGCTTTTATATCAAAAACGAGCTTGAAGAGGATGTATATAGTATAAAGGGCGAGGTATTTTCTTTAGGCAAAAAACTAAGATTATATGACCTAGAGGATAGAGAACTAGTATATATCGAGCAGCAGCTTTTCAATTTTTTACCCGTATACAATATATATGTTAATGGTGAGGTTATAGCTAAAGTGAAGAAGAAGTTTACACTGTTCAGAACTGAATTTTCTATTGAAAGTAAGGGAAAAGAATATATTTTAGAAGGCGATTTCTTAGCCCATGAGTATAAAATATTATCCCAAGGGCTAGTGGTAGCAAATATCAGTAAAGAATGGTTCACCTTTTCCGATACCTATGGAGTTGATATATCTGAAGGGGAAAGTCATCCCTTTATACTAGCTATGGTAATCGTGTTAGATCAAGCATGCCACGAGGGAAGGTAATAATAAAGAAGACGACTATTATGTCGTCTAAGGCTGCCTAAAAACCCGAATTTCTTCGTTGTTGCTGAAACCAAGAACCCTTACGTATATCTATATACGCTGCGGCCTCTTGCTTTCAGCACGCCTCGAACTTCGAATTCTTAGGCAACCTGCCATCTTGTAGACTTTGGCTACAATCTGAGACGACTATGATGTCGTCTATCTTTTCTTTTTCAGTATTATATTATATCCCAATTCAGTTTTGCCCTTTGATTCCAGTTCTTTCTCGAAGGTATTAAAGGATTTATTTAGTCTATCCTTTGCATTGTTCATCCAATCCGCACCCATCCACAGCTGTAGAGTATCTACGGCTTCATAGAGTGCAAGTTCAGGCTCATTTGCTTCGATGTCAAAATTTTTAATAGTATTATTTTCCTTAATGCTCAATTCATAAGTCATATTATCACCCACTAATATTGTTTGTATTTTAATGTATTTTAATATCTAGGAAATTATGGTTTGAAAACTATAATTTTAGACCCATACATTATAACAAATCTTAAAATGAAAATAAATAAAAAGTATTCAATTATTTAGATAAAGATTGTATAATAGAATAGGTTGTACAAAACATTGCACAATTAATTGAGGAAATTATATAATTTTAGCTTTTCTCAGTTGTGTAATTTTTTTTGAAATCATAAAAAACAAAAGTGTTTAAGACCCTTTTGTTTCTAGTTATAAAACTGAGAGGAGGATGTTATGCAAGTATAGATATGGTGATAAATTCACATTCTATATAGTTGTATAACAAATTAAATTGATTACAGTTACAGGAATTGGACTAAGATTTGGGGATAAGAAATTATTTGAAGATGTGAATGTAAAATTCACCCCAGGGAATTGTTATGGTGTAATAGGTGCTAATGGAGCGGGTAAATCAACTTTCCTAAAGATATTATCCGGTGAAATAGAACCAAATACTGGAGATGTGTCTATAACACCGGGGGAAAGATTAGCCGTACTAAAACAAAATCATTTTGAATTTGATCAATATACTGTTTTAGATACAGTAATAATGGGATATAAAAGGCTTTATGAGATAATGCAAGAGAAGGATGCTCTTTATCAAAAGGAAGATTTTAGTGAAGCCGATGGAATAAAAGCTTCTGAGCTTGAAGGCGAGTTTGCAGAATTGGATGGTTGGGAAGCAGAAGTAAATGCTGAAAAGTTATTATTAGGCTTGGGAATAACTAAGGATTTACATTATAAGAAAATGGAAGAATTAAAGGGTAGTGACAAGGTTAAGGTTCTATTAGCCCAAGCTCTTTTCGGTAATCCAGATATTCTTTTGTTAGATGAGCCTACAAATCACTTGGATTTCAAGACCATAAACTGGTTAGAGGAATTTTTAATTAACTACCAAAATACTGTTATAGTTGTATCCCATGATAGACATTTTCTAAATAAGGTATGTACACATATGCTGGATATAGATTTTGGAAAGGCTAAATTATTTGTGGGTAACTATGATTTTTGGTATGAATCTAGTCAATTGGCATTAAAGCTAATAAAGGATCAAAACAAGAAAAAAGAAGAAAAGATTAAAGAACTCCAATCCTTTATTGCAAGGTTTAGTTCCAATGCTTCAAAGGCAAAGCAGGCAACAGCAAGAAAAAAATTATTGGACAAGATTACCATAGATGATATACAGCCATCATCAAGAAGATATCCTTTTGTGGGAATTACACCGGATAGAGAAGCTGGTAAGGACATTTTAATTGTAGATGGAATAAGTAAAACAATAGATGGGGTAAAGGTCTTAAATAATATATCATTTACTTTAACCAAGGGAGATAAAATTGTTTTTCTTGGAAAAAATGAGATGGCAAAGACAATTCTATTTAGGATATTAATGGGTGAAATTGAAGCCGACGAGGGAACCATAAAGTGGGGGGTTACCACCAAAAGAGCATATTTGCCGAAGGATAATGCTGAGTATTTTGAAGATGTTGATATGAATCTAATTGATTGGCTTAGACAATACTCCGAAGAAAAATCTGAGACATTTATAAGAGGCTTCCTAGGAAAAATGTTGTTTTCCAGTGATGAACCTTTGAAAAATGCTAGTGTTCTTTCTGGTGGGGAAAAGGTAAGGTGTATGTTTTCAAAATTAATGCTTTCAGGGGCAAATGTATTGATTCTTGACGAACCAACTAACCACTTGGATCTAGAGTCTATTCAAGCTGTAAATGATGGGTTAATAGCCTTTAAGGGGACTATGCTATTTACTTCCCATGACCATAAGTTCGTTCAATCTATTGCAAACAGAGTTATTGAAATAACTCCAAATGGAGTGTTTGATAAACAAATTACCTTTGATGAATTCCTTGGAAATGAAGAAATTCAAAACGCAATCAATAAAATGTACAAGTAATAATATTTCCGAGGTAATAGCGGGAATTCTTCATATTCAATCAATATCTATTATAATTTGACGAAGTTATAGGTTTACGCTTATAAAGTTTTGCCTATTCAAGTAGTCACTGATAATCCCTTTATGCTCCTCCTACAAACCAGTTTTTCATCTAGTTAATAAAATTTTAGAATGAACTGAAGGTTCGTGGGAAATTTTATGGTATTTGCTAAGAGTAAATAGACTGCATTACTTTAACAGGACAAAATTGGTTTGTAAAGGGAGCTAAAAGGAAATCGCTATATGATAAAAGCTTTAAGTTATCAATCTGCTAAAGATCACCTTCTTATGTAACCACCTATAAATAATAAGAAGGTGATTTTATCTTACTAATATTTCTTTGAAAGTATGATAAAGATAGTTATAACTGATGGGCTTATACAATTGACATTACCAATTTTTCGATATGATTTTCAAGAGATTTATTAGAATTTTTATATTTACTAAAAATTGGAGGTTGAGATGAAAAACCACAAAACATATCTATTGTTAACATTGGTTATAGCTTTTTTAAGTGAAATATATTTCTATCCCTTCGCCAGTAGTTTAAGGTTCTCCGTAGGTGTTATAGCACTTAGCCTATTTATTTTGATGATCAATGATATTTCTGAACTGAAGTTATCATTTTTATGTGGATTAGCAGTTTTTTTAATTAGAAATATCATAGGTATTCTTTTTAAAGACATGACTATTAGTGGGGCTGCTTTGTTAAACATACCTTCAATGTTTTACTACATACTGTATGGTTTACTTGCGAAAGGGATGAAGGTTAAAAATGATAAGGATAATCTTTTAAGAACTGTTTTGTTTCTGACGGTGATTGATTCATTAAGCAATGTTCTAGAGGCGGTTATAAGGAATAATATTTCATTGAATATGATAAAAGTTATTTTTCTCGTAGGTTTAATTAGGAGTTTCATGGCATATTTTATATATTGGTTTTATAAAAAGCAGGAATTATTTATATTGGCTAGGGAGCATCAAAAAAGATATAGTCAACTAAATAAGATAATTTCAGATATTCAGGCTGAAATGTTCTACTTGAAAAAATCAATGAAGGATATTGAAAGGGTAATGAGTAAGAGCTATAGTTTATATGAAGAATACAAAGATAATGAAAAGTTGAAGGAAAAAACTCTGAATATATCAAGGGAAGTACATGAAATAAAAAAGGATTATTATAGGGTATTAAAGGGCTTTGAAAGTTTTTTGAAAAATTTTGAAAATAATGGTACAATGACACTCGAAGATGTTTTTGCGATTATTAGAGATAATATAACTAGATATCTTAGGGAAACCAATAAGATGATAAAAATTTCCTTTGATTTCAAAGATAACCTTGAGATAAAGAATTATTATTCTTTATTCTCTATGCTTAACAATTTAATAATAAATAGTATAGATGCATGTGGAAACGGGGATATAATAGAAGTCATACAATTTAATGATGGGGAAAATGTTTGCTTTGAAGTTAGGGATACTGGAGAAGGTATAGAAGAAGAAATTCTTCCTTATATTTTTAATCCAGGCTTTACAACTAAATATGATGAAGTAACGGGAAAATCGTCTACGGGTATTGGACTCCCCCATATAAAAAATATTATTGAGGATCTAGATGGTGATATTGAAATAAAATCAAATATAAATATGGGAACACGGATAAGCCTAATAATACCCAAAAATTCATTGATCGGGTGATGCTTATGGATAAGACTTTTTTAATAATTGATGACGATATTAATATCAGAAAAATGTTGGGGTTTTTGATACGCAAAGAGAAACTTGGGAAAGTTGTAGCTGAGCTGGATAGCGGAGAACATGCAGTTCAAGAAATCATTTTTTACAATCCGGATATCATACTTATAGATTTACTTCTTCCTATTAAAGATGGAATTGAGATAATTAAGATGGCTAAGTTAGAAGGCTACAAGGGAAAGTTTATTATGATCTCTCAGGTTGAGGATGAAGAAATGATTTCAAAGGCCTATGAAAGCGGAATACTATTCTTTATTAGTAAGCCAATTAATAATATAGAAGCTATTAATGTTATTAAGGGGGTCTGTCGTAATATCGAACTTGAAAAGTCCGTGGCACTAATAAAAAATGCCGTACTAAATATTGGCGAAATAAAGGGTAGAGATTCCTCAGGGGAAGTTGGCCTAGATGAGCAAATCGTTAATATATTCACCGACATAGGGATTGTTGGAAATACAGGAAGTAGCGATTTAAAAAAAGTCATTTATAAAATAATAGATATGAAGCGAAGAAATCCCTCTACCACATATCAATTGCAAAAAATATATGATGAGCTTGCAAAGGAAAAGAGTTTAGGGGAAGATGAAGTTGCTAATAAAAGGACTATTGAGAAAAGGATCAGAAGAACTATTCAAAAATCTCTTCAAACCATTGCGGAATTAGGACATGATGATTATTACAACACCAAGTTTTCAGAGTATAGTACAACGTTGTTTGACTTCAAGCAAGTTAAACAAGAAATGAGGCATATTGATAATCCCAAGCAAGAGCGTGGAAAGATATCTATTAAAAAATTTATTGAAGGTATGATTTCCAAGTTGAATTATCAGACAAATGAAATATAAATTTCACCGAAAATGAAATATTAGAAAAATCTAAAAAAATGCTGTGCCATTCTGTCGGAAAAGGGGAGATGAAGTCGTACGTATGTATAATAATTTTAGTATGTAATCGCTACATAAAATTATTATATGGAGGTATGATGAATGGTATTAAATCTTGATGTGGTACAAACCCTTGCATTAGCAATAGTAATTTTATTTCTAGGTCAAGGAATTAAGAAAAAGGTAAATTTCTTTGAGAAATTTTGTATTCCTGCTCCGGTAATTGGTGGAATCATATTTGCAATTTTAATTTTAATATCTAGGCAAACGGGAATCTTTACCTTAGAGATGGATATGACACTTAAGAATTTATTTATGACAGCATTTTTTACAACCGTTGGATTTACAGCAAGCTTTAAGTTGCTTAAAAAAGGTGGATTACAGGTCGGAGTATTTTTAGTATTTGCTATTATATTAGTAATTTTACAGGATGTTGTTGGCATAGGCTTGGCAAAGGTTTTCAATATTAATCCACTTATAGGACTTAGTACAGGTTCCGTACCAATGACGGGAGGACATGGTACATCTGGTGCATTTGCCCCAGTGTTTGAACAAAAAGGAGCTGTAGGAGCGACTACAGTTGCCATGGCATCAGCAACATTTGGATTAATCATGGGTAGTATGCTTGGTGGACCTTTAGGAAAACGATTGATTGAAAAAAATAATCTCTTAGAAAAAGTTCAGAAGAAGGATAATATAGGATTATCAGAGGCAGCAATCGCGGAAGTGGGTCTAAAAAGTGAATTGAATTCAAGTAGTTTTATGGCAGGGGCTGCACAAATTATTTTAGCCATGGGAATAGGAACCATAATATCAATGCTTATTCAGAAGACCGGTAGGACATTCCCTCCATACCTTGGAGCAATGTTTGCGGCAGCGATTATTAGAAATATATCTGATTTTTCAGGTGCCTATAAAGTTTATAGAGAAGAAATCGATATTATCGGAAATACTTCACTGTCCATATTCCTTGCAATGGCATTGATGGGATTAAAACTATGGCAGTTAGCTGATTTAGCCGGCCCACTTGTTGTGATGCTATTGGCTCAAGCAGTTCTTATGGGATTATTTGCTTACTTTGTGACATTTAATGTAATGGGTAGGGACTATGAAGCTGCAGTTATGGCATGTGGACACTGTGGATTTGGTATGGGAGCTACACCGAATGCGATGGCTAATATGAATGCTATTTCTAGCAAATTTGGACCTTCTCCAAGGGCATTTTTCATATTACCCTTAATAGGTAGTTTGTTTATAGACTTCTTTAATATTGGTATAATTACGTTCTTTATGAATTTCTTTGTAAAATAGTCAATATAAAAAGCTTCAGTGAAAATTTTTCACTGAAGCTTTTTATATTGACTAACTATTTCTAAAACTAAATGATTATTTGGGGTTTGGGGATATAAAATATCGAAAAAATAACATTTTAAAAGGAATAGATATTTGAGGAAATTGCATAACTCTTACTTGGCACAATTGCATATGCGAATATCATCCTTAATTTAATTACTTAAGATATAAGCATATTTGGTGGTATAGCTTTGAAGATTTTTAAACTACATGTAGTAGATGGTTTTTATAGAA
>JAOASB010000027.1 GCA_025210375.1 Maledivibacter sp.
CTTCTGCAAAAACTATCTACTATATATAGTTAAAAAACCTTAAGAACTATACCATCAAATATGCTTATATCTTAAGCAATTAAATATAGGATGATATTCGCATATCAGGCTTAGCCAAGTAAGAGTTATGCAATTTCCTCTATATAATATATTAGTTTAGCTATAGTTTATATATTATAATTAAGGAGGATTTTGCAAAAAGTTTGGGTATCGTTTATAATAATATTGGGATTTGAGTAAAATCGTTATTACAAATAAAGATAAACAACTTCGAGGTTTAATATTGTTTATCTTTATATGATTGAAAATAAAACTCGAGCATAAAACTGCTCGATATTTTTATCTAAAAACCATAATGTAGGTGAATTATTGATATGAGTAAATCGTTGTTTATCACAGAAAAACCTAGTGTCGCAATGGAATTTGCAAAGGCATTAAATATTAAGGCTGTTAAAAAAAATGGATATCTTGAATCTGACAATGCCGTTATAACATGGTGTGTAGGACATCTAGTGAACATGAGTTATCCTGAAAAATATGATATGAAGTATAAAAAGTGGATATTAGACGACCTTCCGTTTTTACCAAAAAAATATAAATATGAAGTAATCCAAAATGTTAAAAAACAATTTGATATTGTAAAAGGTCAATTGAAGCGTAATGATGTATCAACTATATATGTATGTACCGACTCGGGACGGGAAGGTGAATATATATATCGATTAGTAGATGAAAAAGCTGTAGTGAAAAATAAAGAGAAAAAAAGAGTTTGGATAGATTCCCAAACAGAAGAAGAGATTAGAAGAGGTGTAAAGGAAGCTAAGCCCTTAGAGGATTATGATAGATTATCAAATTCCGCTTATTTGAGGGCAAAGGAAGACTATTTAATAGGTATAAATTTCTCTAGATTATTAACACTTATCTATGGACAAACCATTAGCAAATATTTAGGTGAAAAATATACTGTTATTGCAGTAGGGAGAGTAATGACCTGTGTCCTTGCAATGATAGTACAAAGAGAAAGAGAAATAAGAGATTTTGTGAAGACCCCCTACTATAAGATAAACGGCTCATTTAAGTTCAAGGACTTATTAGAATATAGCGGCGAATGGAAGGCCGTAGAGGGTTCTAAATATTATATGTCCAACCTATTGTTTAAGGATATTGGATTCAAGGATAAAGAAAATGCAGAAAAATTAATTGATGAACTTAAAGCAGATAATAATGAATTAATTGGGGTAATTGAAGCTATAAGTAGAAAAAAGGAAAAGAAAAATCCGCCTTTACTATACAATCTAGCAGAAATTCAGAATGAATGTTCTAAAAAGTTTAAGCTTAACCCAAATCAGACTTTAAAAATTGTACAAGGGTTATATGAAAAGAAAATGCTTACTTATCCAAGAACCGATGCTAGGGTCTTATCAAAGGCAGTTGCTAAGGAAATAAATAAGAACCTTAAGGGGCTTTCGATACTTAATAGGGTTTGTACTTTAGATAAAAAGGATCAAAGGCTTGAATCCTATGTTCAGCATATATTAGACGAAGGCAAATATAAGGGTTTGGAGAAAACTAAGTATGTAAATGATAAGGGGATTACTGACCATTACGCCATCATTCCTACGGGGCAAGGATTAAAAAGCTTTGATAAATTACCCAGTAATGATAAAAAAATATTTTTACTAGTTGTTAGACGGTTTTTAGCTATATTTTATCCACCGGCAATATTTAGCAAGCTATCAATTACCACAAAAATAAAGTCGGAAAGCTTTTTTACATCATCAAAAGTATGTGTTGAAGAAGGATACATGGAAATATTGAATTATAATAAAAAAAATAAAGAACCTAAAATAGATAACATTGAGGAATTAAAAAAATTAAAAAAGGGTCAGCAAGTAAATATTAGGGATTTCGGTATAAAAGAATCTGAAACTACTCCACCTAAAAGGTATAATTCTGGGGCCATGATTTTAGCTATGGAAAATGCCGGCAAGCTTATTGAAGATGAAGAACTAAGGGAACAAATTAAAGGACAAGGAATAGGTACAAGTGCTACAAGGGCAGGTATATTGGAAAAACTTCAGAATATCAAATATATAAATCTAAACAAAAAGACACAAATACTAACTCCAACTAATAAGGGTGAAATGATATATGATGTAATAAGTAAATCTGTACCTTCACTACTCAAACCAGAATTAACTGCTAGCTGGGAAAAGGGGCTAACCATGGTTGCCAATGGAGAGATTGAGCCCGATACATATATGGAAAAGCTTGAAAACTATGTAATTAAAAATGTATCTAAGGTATCAGGGTTAAATAACAATGCACATGTTTGGGAAAAATTTTCTAACATCCCCAATAATACTATGAAAAAAAATTCAGGTAGGAAGAAGAGTAAGAATTCATTGGGGACTTGCATATTATGCAATAATGGGGATGTACTAGAAAACAAAAAAGCCTTTTACTGTAGTAATTGGAGGGAAGGCTGTAGGTTTACTGTTTGGAAAAATACTTTAGATATATATTGTCAAAAAGTCACAGCGGAGCTTATACAAGAGCTGCTTGAAAAGGGAAGTATAAAAAATATAAATATTATTTTACCCCAAACCAAGGAAAAGTGCTTAGCATCCCTCGAATTTAGAAAGGATAATAGTGGAGCATTAGATCTTAAAAACGTGAATAGAATTGAAGAAAAATAAAGTGAATTTTTAAAAAGGATGTATGCTTATGATATATTTTCCTGTAATAGTCAGTAATATGATTTCAGCTGGCTATTATAGAGGATGCATATTATGGTCTACATCCCTTTGCTTTTAATAAAAGAATAGTTTCGTGAAAAATTAAAATAGGGTTAAGATATAGGGTTTGGCCATGATATTCATGAGTAAAATACTACCAAAATATGATATAATATGTAAAGAATATTTCGTATATAGTGTCATTTTTTGCATGAACCAATGATTATGCTAAATTATTTCCATTAGTTGTGATTTCCACCCCACCTTTTTGCAGGGCTAGGACATTGGTTTATACTTGAAAGAATAAAATAGAAAAGAGGTAGCATTAATGAATAAAAAACTATTGTTTTATATACTAAGTATTCTAATTATATTAGTTTTAGTAATTCAGTTGAAGAAATGTAAGGAGAAGATTAATATACTTGAAGACCAGATTAATGAATATAGGAGTTCAAAAACAGAAAATTATCATGGCAATTATCAAGGAAATGATGACTTCTCAGAGATTATTGATAATAACCCCATTGATAAAGATTATCGCGTTGAGTTTAATAAATATCAAAGAAACGGCGAGGCTACAACATTAGGATGGGGTGCATTACAGGCGAAATATACAACAAAATGGCAAAAAGAGGTTAATTCATCCCTTGAGTATTTATACAAATTCCTAAGTGAACAGGATAGTTCAAATCTCAAACAGTCTCAGAAAAGCTGGCAGATATTCATGGATGATGATTTTAATTTTGTCGATAATAGGTTTATAAATACAGGATATTTTGGGACTCAAGGTATGGTGCAGATAGCAACCGTTAAATTACATAGGACTAGAGATAGAGCGATTGAACTTATGGAATATATTTTTATTTTGGACAGGAACGCAGTAGATTTTGTGTATGATAATTAAAAATACA
Organism: Maledivibacter sp.; assembly: GCA_025210375.1. Classification (NCBI taxonomy): domain Bacteria; kingdom Bacillati; phylum Bacillota; class Clostridia; order Peptostreptococcales; family Caminicellaceae; genus Maledivibacter; species Maledivibacter sp. The sequence goes on from JAOASB010000027.1 coordinate 3,650, forward strand.
GCATATGCCATGTCTATTAAAATAAACAATGAGAAAAAATGAGTTGTACCAAATATTTAGAACAAGTTATAGATAATAAAATTAACTTCTCTAATCCTAAATATATGGTTTATACAAGGCAAGGAAAAATAAATGAATATAGCAGTATTCCAAAGGGAGTAGCTTATATCTCTATAAATACCTATGAAAACCTTATTTTCCAATCTGCTAAAGGTGTCATAGAAAGATTTGCAAGTACAAGTGATAATAAAGATGTATATGTATTATACCTATTTATCGATACGGAAGGAAGCTGTAATGGATTATCTATTAATACTCTCAGTGGATATCAAAATAGAACATGAAGTCACCTATAGAAAATAGCTACACCACATTGATTTACACACCTCAAAAAAGATTAATATACAAAGTATGGGAAAGGTTGATTAGTATGATGAAAGCTAAAAGTATATCACTTATTTTATTACCTATATTTATACTTATAGGATGTTCAAATTCCCAATTCACAGAAATTGAAAATACTGTAGAGTCTTTACACGGTTATATTTTTATAAAGGATGAAACGCTTTATTTTGATAAGGTTGAAATTATAACTAGGGAAGATAGGGATAGGATTAAAGAACTCGGATTGAATGAAGCAAGGGATTACCCTAGCGGCTATTATATTTATAATCCAACTGGGGATACGGATACCTTTGATTTAAACGAAGACACTATATATAGATTCACAGATATACAGCTACTTTATGTTAAAGAAACCAATGGCAAAAGAATTTATGAGACTACTAGCAGGGAAGAGTTCTTCAATGGATCTTCATATCAAAATGTATCTTTAGAAGAACAAAGAATCCCTTATTTCATAGATATTCGCGATGGAAAGGTTGTAAAAATTACTGAAGAGTTTATTTATACTCAATGATATAGATTTCCCATGAATAACGAATTTATGTAATTCAGCCATTAGCATAATAGATAGTCAAGTTACTTTACCTTCTTTATAAATTTTAGAGTAAACAATAATTAATAATTATTTATAGGGTAGCTACGTTCCGTGGGGTTTTGAACAAGAAGTAGAAAATAGTATAGATTTATATCTAAGTCTAGTATAATAGTAGTTACTATGAAATATTGGGAACTAAAGGAGGATATAATGGATATTGAAAGAGTTAAAAAGATAATTACTGATAAAAAAAGTGTTAAAATTTTAATAGGCTGCATCTTAATATTGGGAGCTATTTTTTATTTAAAGATTTTTTTTACTAAGGGTGCATATTTTGATGGAGTATTTTTAAAAAAAGAATCAATAGAGGGTGAAAAACATTATATTGGTAAAAGTGTTAATGGAGATATCCATATAATTGTGAAGGAATTGGAAAGTGAAAAGGGAAATATTGATGTAATTTATAAATTTCCAAATGATATTGTAAAAAGTTATAGTGTAAGCTTTAAAGAATCTAGTAAAGGGCATAAAAGAATAGAAACAACTGTAAAAAATGAAATGGGGAATGTTATATTTGAAGGAACCTACCAATTAGAGCATAATATATTATTTGATAAATATGGTAAACTGTTAATTAAAAAACTAATCGCGTTCGATATGGAAACAAGTTATAGCGAAAATAGATATACAGCAAATTATGATATATCCTTAACGAATATCCTAGAGTTTGCTTATTCAAACAATGATACAATCTGGGGGAATGGGCAATATCTTGCAATGGCTATAATATTAGGTATAATCCTCATTATAGATATAAGTAATCCTTTATTTTTCTTTACATTAAAACATTCCCTATCGGTTTCAGACCCGGAACCAACGGATTTGTACATAGCGATCCAAAGAATTTCATGGGTTGTTTATCCAATAATAATAATAATGTGTTTAATAGCAGCAATATGATAATAAATTAAATATAAAAAAATAGGAGTTACTATGAATGATAAAAAGATGAAAAGTAGAAAAAAGAAACTATTGATTGGATTAATCTTCTTGGTGTTATTTAGTATATTAGCATTGATATCCATATTAATTATAAATACCCATGTTAAATCATCAGTCAAGGATAAAATTATAACATCAAATGGAGCAGCTTCCTTAGATGTAGACTGTATACTTGTTCTTGGTGCCGGTGTGTGGAATAACGGAAGACCAAGTCATATGCTTGAGGATAGACTTCTACGAGGTATTGAATTATACAAGAATGGAGTTTGTGACAGATTATTGATGAGCGGGGATCATGGTAGGAAAGAATATGATGAGGTAAATATCATGAAGAAATTTGCGATTGACAAAGGTGTTGTTTCGGAGCATATTTTTATGGATCATGCAGGTTTCTCCACCTACGAAAGCTTGTATCGTGCTAAAAATATATTTAAAACCAATAAGATTATCATTGTAACACAGAAATATCATTTATATCGTGCATTGTATATTGCTAAAAAATTAGGACTTCAGGCATATGGAGTTCCTTCTAACCAAAGGCAATATGTTGGTCAAGATGTTAGAGAATTAAGAGAGATATTGGCAAGGGTAAAGGACTTTTTCAATGGGATTATTAAGCCTAAGCCTACCTATCTTGGGGAGCAAATACCCGTAAGTGGAAATGGTGATTTGACAAACGATTATTAGCCTAAGGAAAGGATAAAAGTATATATAACAATATGGTATAATATAGGAACTTAAGGTGTTTGAGCATAATAACTTCAAAAAATCAGAGTTTCTAACATGATGAAAAAGTAAAGCTTAAAAAGGATGATAATTATGAAAATACTGCATACAGGGGATTGGCATATTGGTAAGCTTGTTCATGGTATCCATATGACTGAAGATCAAAGGTATATATTGAAACAGCTTATAGAGTTAGTTAAGGAAGAAAAGCCCGATGTGTTGGTCATAGCAGGTGATATTTATGATAGATCGATTCCTCCCATAGAAGCAGTTGAATTAATGGATGGGGTATTATCGGAAATATTACTAAAACACAAAACAAAGGTGATAGCAATTGCAGGTAATCACGATAGCCCGGATAGAGTTGGCTTTGCAAGCAGGATTCTCAGAGACAATGGGTTATATATCAGTGGCAATTTGACTGATGATATAGAGCCAATAGTGATTCAAGATGAATATGGTCCCATACATTTTTATCCTATTCCCTATGTAGAGCCTTCAATTGTTAAAGCAAAATATAATGATGAGGAAATCAAAAACCACGATGATGCTATGAACTTCATTTTAAATAAATTAGATAAGAACTTTGATGAAGGTGTTAGAAATGTATGCATAGCCCATGGGTTTATTATGGGTATAGAAGAACTGGAAACAAGCGAATCCGAAAGACCCCTTTCTATAGGTGGTTCAGAATACGTAAATGTGGACTATTTTGAGAGATTCAACTATGTGGCACTGGGACACTTACATAGACCCCAAAAAGTAAAGCATGATCATATTCGTTATTCTGGTTCCTTAATGAAATATTCCTTTTCGGAAGCTATGCAAAATAAATCTGTAACTATCGTAGATATCGATGCTAAAGGCAATGTAAATCTTGATTTTAAAGCCTTAAAGCCCCTTAGGGATATGAGAATTATTAAAGGGGAACTTTCAAAGTTAATGGATAAGGAAGTATATTCCCAGGGGAATACCGATGACTATATCATGGCTGTACTTACGGATAGAGGTGAATTAATAGATCCTATTGGAACCCTTAGATCTGTATACCCCAATATATTAAGGCTTGAAAGTGATCATTTTGATAGAGAAGCCGGGGAAAGCAAAACATCTGCCGGAAGAGACTTTGTAATGAAAAATCCCCTTGAGCTTTTCAAGGAATTTTATGAAAATATGTCTGGAGAAGAGTTCACCGAGGAAAAAAGTAAAGCTATAGAAGAGGTTTTAGAAGAAATTAATTTAAAGGGGAGGATTTCATAAATGAGACCATTAAAGCTAAGTATGACGGCCTTTGGACCCTATGCAGATACAGAAATAGTGGACTTTAATGAACTCAATGAAAGAAATCTATTCCTCATTACTGGGCCAACGGGATCGGGAAAGACTACTATTTTTGATGCCATATGCTTTGCTATGTATGGTGAAACCAATGGAAATGTGAGAACTGCCGAGAGTCTCCGTAGTCAATTTGCCGATGAGAAAAAACTTACAGAGATTGAACTTGAATTTGAATTAAGGGGAACTAAATATAATATACATAGAATCCCTAGGCAGCAAAAACCAAAGGCTAGGGGTCAGGGATTTACTGAGCAAAAAGCAGATGCTACTTTAACTATAGATGATAGTGAAGAGCCCAAGGTTATAGCCGGGGTGAAAAATGTCAATGATAGGATCGAATCTGTCATAGGAATCAATGCAGAGCAGTTTAGACAGATTATGATGATTCCCCAGGGACAATTTAGAAAGCTTCTAACGGCTGATAGCCAAGAAAGAGAAAGGGTATTGCAAAGGCTTTTTGACACTAGTATATATAACACTATACAAATGAAGATGGATATTAATGCAAAGAGTCTAAGTAGTCAGATTAGTAAAGGCAAGGCTGTAAGGGATAATGTCATCTCAAGGATAAATTACAATGATGGAGATAAATTATCGATTTTGATTAATTCTCAAGATAGAAATATTGCGGAAATAATTAATGAAACTGCCCTAGTAATTGAAAAAAATAGTGAAGCCTTAGTTAAAATAGATAAAGAGATAGATGCTAAAAATAGGGAACTACATAGGCTGATAGAAGCTAAGGAAAAGACCAAGGAAAATAACGAAAAGCTTAAAACTAAAGGGATATTAAAGAAAAAAATTGAAGAAGAAAAGCTTAGGGAGGATGAGATAGAATCCTTCGAGAAAAAAGTAAAGGATGGGGAAAGAGCAAGGTTAATCTTGCCCATAGAAAAGAATTATAATTTAAGAAAAATAGAATATGATGCAAAGGATAGGGACTTAAGCTTTAATGTTAAGGAGTTTGAAAAGACCAGGGAAGAATTTAAAAAAGCCGAGGGGATTTTTAAAAAAGCAGCCTCAGAGGAAGCTGAGTCAATACGTGAAAAATTACTTGAAGAGCTTGCTAAGCTAAGGGGCTATGAAGAAAAGGTTAAGAATATAAAGGTCTTAAAGGAATCTATTAATAAAGCTAAAGGGAATTATGAAGAAATTGAAAAGAAAAAACAAATGTGTAATGATGAGATTAAGAAACTCAAATTGAAGAAAGAGTCCCTTGGAAAGGCCAGGGATAATGCTCAGGATGCAGGATTGAAAGCCGAAAAGGCAAAAAGTGAGATTGTTAGGCTTGAAGATATTGTCAAAAAGCTAGAAAGAGCTTTTATAGAGCATAAAGAATTATTACACATTGAAAACAAAGTAAATAATAAGAAATTAATTATTGAAGGGGTTAAAAAGGAATTAGTAATTGAAAACGAAGGCTATAAAAAAATGAAAATCAGCTTTCATATGAATCAAGCTGCCATATTGGCAAAGGAACTCAAGGAAGGTTCACCCTGCCCAGTTTGTGGCTCAAAGCATCACGAAAAGCTAGCTGAGTTTACTGACAATGTTCCAACTGAAAGAGAATTAAATACCTGTGAAGAAAAACTTAGAAAATCAGAGGAAGAATATAATGATATAAAAATAAAATATGCTGAGCTTAAGGAACGTCAAAGTCAGAAGCATACAGGCTGCATGAAGCTCATATCAGAGCTTCATGATGAACTAGAAATAAAGGATAATAATTTGACTATCCAAAATATATTACATTTAATACAATTAAAACAAAAAGAAAATATGAGTTTATTAAACAAGTCTAAGAAAAGAGAAAATGAATTTTTAAATCTTAGCGAGATGTATAAGCAATATATTGAGGAAATCAGTAAAATAGAAAAGAAGATTGAAACCATAGAGGGTAAAGGTGAAGGATTGGCTGGGGAATATATAGAAGCAAGCAAGAAATATACCCATTACCAGTCGCTTTTAGAGGGTATCTATAGGGAAGTCCCACAAAGTGTACGTCAATATGATAAGCTCAAGGTTGTTATAGGAGAAAAGGAAGCCCTAAGAGATCAAATGATAAAGGCTTTAAAACAAGCTCAGGAAAGTTACGAGGCAAAGAAGAGCGAATTGGCTGTATTAAAGTCTAAGTGTGAGCAAATCCAGAGGGATAAGGTTAAGCTTAAAAAAGTCCTTGAAGAAGCTAGAATGGAATTCAAGGATAAATGCTTAGAAGCCGGCTTCAAGGATTATAATGATTACAATAGATCAAGAATTAAAGAGGATGAATTAACCTACCTCAAAAAGAAAATTGATGATTATTATAAACAACTTCACGCATTAAAGCAGCAATATGATGATATCTTAAAAAAGACGGAAGGGTTAACCCCAGTAGATATATTAACCTTCGATGAAAGTATTAAAGCCAAGAATGAAGAACACAAGGTTTTAATAGATAAAAGAGGTACTATAATAAACAAAAAGAAAAATAATCAAAAGCTTCTTGAAGAAATAGAAGAGATACAATTACAAATTGGTGAAAAGGAAAAAAGGTATAGGCTTATAGGACATCTTGCAAAGATAGCAAAGGGTGACAACCGAGCCAGAATAACCTTTGAGAGATATGTTTTAGCGGCATTCCTTGAAGATATCCTTATAGCTGCAAATATTAGATTGAGGAAAATGACGGGTGGGAGATATGGTCTGCTTAGAACAGCTGAACTAGAAAGAAAAAATAAACAAAGTGGTTTGGAGCTAGAGGTATTTGATAACTATACTGGAAAATCGAGACATGTCAAAACTCTTTCAGGTGGCGAAAGCTTTAAAGCTTCACTGTCTATGGCCCTTGGGCTTTCCGATGTTGTACAATCCTATGCCGGTGGAGTGAGACTCGATACAATGTTCATTGATGAAGGCTTTGGAACACTGGATCCAGAATCGTTAGATCATGCAATAAGTTGTTTGATAGATCTACAAAAATCCGGAAGATTAGTTGGAATCATTTCCCATGTGCCGGAACTCAAGGAGAGAATTGATGCTAGGCTAGAGGTTCACTCTACAAATACCGGTAGTGTGACTAAATTTGCAATTATATAAATATATATTGAATTTCATGGAGAGTTTAGGGTGAATCTTAATTTAGACATGTGCAAATGCTCAGTGTTTCTGGGAGTTTTAGACATGTATAAATTAAAGTTCTGACTGGAATCTCTATAGAGTGAAATATTTGAAAATTAAGTCGAATTGTGTAACTACATGGTATAGTTATATGATATAATGTTACAAAGAAAGATAAGATTTTGAAGTATTGCAAACTATTTACACACAAGAAATGATCTGAAAGCTAAAACAAAAACTCATAATGGAGGTAACTAAATATGAAGAGATATCCTTTTTCTTGAAGTGTAATAAATAAATTATCCCTCAAGCAGATGATAATAATACCAATAATAACAATACTGTTAGTAGGGGCTTCAGTAAGCTTTGTACAGATATCTAAGTTTGTTTCAAAGTATTCTGAAAAAGTTGTTGACAAAAATCAAAGTAGAATAAAAGAACAAATATTCGAGCATTTAGATAATTATTTTGAGATACCAGAATATATTAATTCACTAAATGCTAAGCTTGCGAAAAGTGGACATCTTGATCTATATGATGAAAAGAAACTGGGGAAAATCTTTCTAGATGAAGTAAGAAGTCATTCTACAGTTGATTATGCATACTTTGCTAATAGCCATGGAGGTATAGTATCTTCTGGCTTATATAAGGATAAAAATAGAATTTCATTTACAGAAGAGATGGTCTACGGTGATTTTAAAATATATGAAGTTGATGATGATGGAAATAACATAAAGTTTATAAAGGCCGTTAGTAATTTTGATCCAAGAACCAGATCCTGGTATAAGTCTGCTCAAAATGAAGGAGAAGCTTTTTGGACGGAAGTATATTCCGGTGCCCAGGAGCCAATACTTGGAATGAGTACTTCATATCCACTCATTTTAGAGTCGGGTAAAAAGATAGGTGTTTTTGGTACGGATGTCTTACTATCTCAAATATCCAATTTTTTACGGGAACTTGATATAAGTGAAAATGGAATAGTATATCTTATTGAAAAAAATGGGTCAATGATTGCATCCTCTACCCATGAAGAACCCTTTAAAAATGAGGATGGAGTTCAAAGTAGACTAAATGCTGCTGAAAGCAGGAATGAAGTAGTTAGGAAAGGATATGCCATATTAAAAGAGAATTTGCCAAATACAAGTAACCTGAGGGAGAAGTCTAAAATACTTGGAGGAGATTATTATTTTGATATAAGTAAGTACTCATATAATGATAAAATCAACTGGTATGTTTTTATAGCTATACCTAGAAAAGATTTCTTAGGTGATATTGAAAAAATATTTATAAACTTTAAGTTCATATTTATCTCAGTTATATTGATAACATTATTATTGGGAATATATATATCGAAATGGATTATACAGCCTATAAATGATCTTAATAATACAGTTAATCAAATAAAAAATGAAGAATGGGGAGTACAAATACAAACAAAAAGAAGAGACGAATTAGGTCAATTAACTAGGTCATTTAATGAGATGTCATATAAGCTAAAGATATATCTGACGATGTTAAATAAAAAACAAGAAGAGCTTGAGTATTTGAATGGTAATCTTGAAGAAATAGTTGAAAAAAGAACCAAAGAGCTTGAAATATTAAGTATAACCGATGAACTTACTAATATTCACAATAGAAGATTTTTAATAGACATGTTAAAAAGTAATATTAAAGAATGTAAAAGATATGATAAATATTTATCCATAGTTATTTTTGATATTGACCACTTTAAGAAGGTGAATGATACCTTTGGGCATACCGAAGGGGATAGAACATTAATAGAAATTTCTAAATACTTAAAGAATGCCCTTCGAGATGTGGATATACTGGGAAGGTATGGTGGGGAAGAATTTATGATTATTATGCCAAATACTTTGCTCGAAGATGCCTTTAAAGCAGCCGATAGACTTAGAAAAGAAATAAGTGAGCTAATAATAGGCCCAGAAAAAATTAGGGTGACAATTAGTGGTGGTGTAGCTGAATATGATGGGTCTTCCTTAATGCAACTTATCATTAAAGCAGATAAAAATCTTTATAAAGCTAAACAGACTGGAAGAAATAAAATAGAGAAATGATATTTTGAATAAAAAATGTTTCAATAAAAGGGTTTAATCACCTGAGGAAATTGCATAACTCTTACTTGGCTAAGCCTGATATGCGAATATCATCCTATATTTAATTGCTTAAGATATAAGCATATTTGATGGTATAGTTCTTAAGGTTTTTTAACTATATATAGTAGATAGTTTTTGCAGAA
>JAOASB010000028.1 GCA_025210375.1 Maledivibacter sp.
ACATTCTCTTCTGCTTCTTCTTTGACATTCTCTTCTGCTTCTTCTTTGACATTCTCTTCTGCTTCTTCTTTGACATTCTCTTCTGCTTCTTCTTTGACATTCTCTTCTGCTTCTTCTTTGACATTCTCTTCTGCTTCTTGTTTATCACTCGTAGTAAAATGATTTTCATCTGTCGCCCCATAAACTTTTTGCGTTGAAAGTCCTACTGGCATTGTCATGACCAGACACATAACCAGAAGTATTGAAATAAATTTTTTAATGCATAGTTTTGGTTTTTTTATCTCTGTCATAATCTTTTCTCTCCTATCTATTTTTCTGTATAATCTTACATATTTAGACAAAATATTATATCATTTTATTCTCAACAAATTCTCAACAAATTCTATACAAGTTACCTTTTATTTAGTGTTTTTATTACAAAAAATTATTCCTCGAGGAAATTGCATAACTCTTACTTGGTACAATTGCATATGCGAATATCATCCTTAATTTGAATATTTAAGATATAGCATATTTGGTGGTATAGCTTTGAGGATTCTTAAGCTATATATAGTAGACAGTTTTTGTAGTAAGGTAATTATGCAATTTACTCTATTGACTGAATAATTATATAGTGGTAATATGAAGTTAACTTCACATAAAGTTTACTTCATATTACTGTTTAAATTCTTTTAGGGTTACAAAATAACGAGGTGACTAAATGACAAATCGTATTAAGGATTTTAGGAACAATGCTAATATGACACAGCAACAATTGGCTGATTTAGTTTCCGTTTCATCAAGAACTATTATATCCTTGGAAAAAGGACAATACAATCCATCTGTACTTTTAGCCTATAGAATAGCACAGGTATTTCATGTTAGTATTGAAAATTTATTTATTTTTGAGGAGAGAAATGAAGATGAAGAGTAAAGACTTGAGAAATATTATCACAATTATTATTGGAATATCCCTGTTACTATTTGATTGGATATATGACGAAGAACTCAGTTTTATTTTGGGGGGATTAGGTATTGCCTTAATTGGAATATCCATTGAATTGCATCTGAAAAATAAAAAGGATACCGCTACTGATAAAGGTATCAGCAGAAATATGATTGACTTTTACGATGAACGTACAATTCTCGTTAATGCAAAGTCTGGTGAAACCATAAATTATATCATGGGGTTTTCGACTGTCATTGCATTTACTATAGCAAAATCATTAGAAATTCCACTTGTAGGACAAATGATTATACTTTCTTTAATGATAATAAGGCTGATTATAACACCTGTTATAAAAAATTATTATGAAAATAGAATCTAATTTGAAATTACAGTTACCATGTATTTTCTTAAATATGAATGAATGAATCAATGATATTAAGAGCAAATCCACTTTTAATCAAGGGGCTAAACTAGGAGAACAGAATTGTTGACACTGTTATATTTTTAGAACAATGTTGTCAATAACTCCGTCCCCTAAACACTTTCTATTGTGATTTAGACTTACATACTCCGTAGAATATTAAATTCCTTCTTAAGCATAAAAACTATGATGATTGTTAGAATCAAATCTATCACAAAGGATCCAACATATATGGACACAATGCCAAAAAACATAGGGAGTACAATCATAAGGGGAATATACAAAAACAACTGACGCCCAATACCAAAAACCATAGCAGGTTTTGGCTTCTTAATTGCTGGCCAAAAGGTCATTGCCGTAAGAACAATACAAAGCAAAGGTGCAATGGTAATAAATATCCTAAATTCAAACAATTGTGTACTACTAAAAATCACATCTGGTAACATGAGTGATAAAACACTATTTGAAAAAATCATAGAAATCAACCATAAAGGTAACATTATAATCAAAGCAGCCAGTGAAAATATTTTATAAGAACTAACAACTCTCTCATATTGCTTAGCTCCAAAATTAACACCAACAGTTGGTTGCAATGCTCTCATTAATCCATAAATTGGAGTTAAGAATAAATTGAATAATCTAAATACAATGCCATAGAATGCAACGTCTGAAGTCGTTCCATATGTATTTAAAGCTTTCATTATGATAATACCTTGAATGACTGTCATAATACACATAATAAAAGAAGGCATACCAAGGGATATGATTTCTTTTATTATGTCTTTATCTCTATAAATTTTAAATACATTCACATTAAAGCTTGCCTTCCCACTTTTACAATAGCTAATAAAAAGTAGTGTAATTACAAACATACAGATATTAGTTCCCCAAGCTGCTCCTTGAACACCGAAATCAAATATACCCATTAAAATATAGTTGGCAATTATATTAACTACTAGGCCAATTCCCATCATAGTTGCAGCAGTTTTCATCTTGCCTTCAGCTCTTATAATCATATTGTAACCAAGACCGCCAATCCAAAATATTGTACCGTAAAGCGTTACCCTGAAATATTGACTTCCATAAACCAACTCATCACCAACAGCTCCCATAATACTTAGTAAAGAGTTCAGAAATATAAAGCCAAATGCCATCATGATTACAGTCAGTAACAGAATAAGTGTATTTGCATTACCAACCAATCTTGCTGTCGTCTTTTTATCATTTTCGCCAAGTAAAATGCTTAGATATGAGCCTGCTCCAACACCTACAAGGGAACCTAATCCCAAGGGAATCTGTGTAAGTGGATATACAACAGACACCCCCGCAAATGCAGTCTCACCAACAAATCTACCAATAAATATTGCATCAAAAACTACATTTAGCCCATATAAAACCATTGCGACAACTGCGGGAAGCGAGAGCTTTAAACACACTTTCCACAAATTATCATCTAATATCATTTCTTTTTCTTTATTCATCTTCAATCCTCTCTTTTCATATTCTATTTTATTGTGATAGTATAAAGTACTTACACTATCACTGACCAGGGTTTCACCCTCTGTTGGGCTGACCACATTTTATAGTATTTTCCTTGGAGAGCCATTAGTTCATGATGTCTGCCTTTTTCGATAATTTCCCCGTTGTCCATGACCAAAATCTGATCTGCTCCAACGATAGTTGATAATCTGTGTGCTATGATGATGACCGTTTTGTATTCTACCAATTTGTCAATGGCTTGCTGAACTGATACTTCACTTTCTGTATCAAGTGCCGCTGTAGGTTCATCAAGTATAACAATTGGGGCTTTCTTAAGTATAGCTCTAGCAATACTAATTCTTTGCCGTTCCCCACCGGAGAGTGTCCCACCAATATCTCCAATTGTTGTATCATATCCTTCTTGAAGTCTATCGATAAAATCATCACAATGAGCGGCCTTAGCTGCGGCATAAACTTCTTCATCCGTAGCATTAGGATTATTCATACGAATATTATTCATCACCGTATCATCAAACAAATAAACGTCTTGGAAAACAACAGAAATATGTTTCATTAACTCTGCCTGAGACATATGACGAATATCCGCACCACCTATTCGAATACTTCCATGTTGAATATCTGCGTAACGCATAAGCAGCTTTGTTAATGTAGTTTTTCCACACCCAGAGTGACCAACAATGGCAGTCATATTTTTTTCTCTTATATGAAAACTAACATTTTTAATAGTTTTATAATTTTGTCCTGAATAACTGAAATCAACTTTATCAAACTGAATTTCATGACCTTGAGAACATTCTATTGGTGTCAAAGTGTCAAGAGCTTTAATGTTCAAAATATCATTCACATTATTTAGTGCAATATCTGTTATCTCAAATATATTGATAATAGAAACAAACAAGGACATGGGTTCAACTAATCTAGCTACAATTAGTAGACATGACGCCAATATGAGTAATTCCAATATATTTCCCAGAACAAAAGATGCTCCAAAGAATAGTAACAGAAGAAGAACCCCTTGGATCATAAGACCTAAGGCAACATACGGAAGCTGTGTTTTACTTAATCCAGACGCCTGAATACGTCTTACATTATCAATAGAAGATTGTAGTTTTTCTTCATTAGCACCAGTACGGTTCACTGCTCTAAGTACCGGTAGCCCCTGTACATATTCAATAAAACGGGATTCTAATTCTGCATTTACATTGCTAAAATCTGATTTTTCAGAAATATTTATATTTCTGATTTTATGATATAGAGGCAATGCAAGTGGGAACATGACTATCATAAATAGTGCTAATCGCCAATCTATAAACATGGTTATTGCAGTAACTGTTATTGGTACAAAAATTAGCTCTATTATCATAGATGTAACTATACCCATAGCTACAACTGATTCCTCTACGTTATTTGAGAATATAGAATTTAGTTCTCCTGTCTTAAAGGCAGTTAATGTTTCAAGAGGCATTTCTCTCAGACTTTTACCTAATCTCGTCCTTAAATTATGGGCTATGTCTACAATATTACCGGAAAAGTCAAAGTCATGAGCCTTCCACTTTGCAATTAACGAAACTATTCCCGCTATTATCATAGCTCCGAAAATTATTGTTACCTGTTTTTTGTTAGAATTAGGTGAAAACATCTGTTTTATAAGGGGATAAAACATTGCAAATACAATCCCCTGTGCTATATAAGCAATAATAAATAATCTTATTGATCTTACAAATAGGTCCTTTTTCTCTCCAGTTGCATTAATAGTAAGTCCATAAAGCTGCTTTAGTGGTGTATACGTTCTATTTTTCATATCGCCCCTCCTTTATGATGTACATCCCAGTTTTGTGCCAATGTATAGTTTTTCCATAGGTTAGCATAGGTCCCACCTAAGGCAAGTAATTCATCGTGTGTACCGGATTCTGTTAACTTCCCTTTGTCAAAAGCAATTATCTGCTGTACATCTTTAATTGTTGACAGCTTATGGGCAATAACAATAACCGTCTTGTGTCTCATAAGATTAGATAGTGCTTTAACTATTTCTTCTTCATTTTCAGGGTCCGCATATGCAGTTGCTTCATCAAAAACAATAATAGGCGTATCCCTAAGGATCGCTCTTGCTATTGTAATCCTTTGTTTTTGTCCTCCAGACAGATTTACACCCCTATCACCTGCCATTGTTTCATAACCATTAGGTAAACTCATAATAAATTCATGAATTTGAGCAGCCTTTGCAGCTTCAATAATTTGAATTTTTGTGGCATGTATTTTTGCAATACGAATATTTTCCTCTAGTGTATCGTTAAAAAGAAAAGCATCTTGAAAAACAAAGGAAACTGTATCCATGAGTATATTTGAGTCCATATCTCTTATATCAATACCCCCAATACGAATGCTTCCCTCTGTTACATCCCAGAATCTTGGAATTAATCTAGCTACTGTACTTTTTCCAGCTCCACTTGGACCAATAAGTGCAGATGTTGTCTCTTCAGGTACTGTAAAATTTATGTTTTTTAGTGCATGAATATGATTATTGTTATAGCTAAAAGAAACATTATTAAATGTAACATCAAAGCTACTTGGAACCTTTGCTACTTTTGGTTTTGTAAGAATTGGTAAGTCATTTGTTTCATGAATGCGCACTGCCGATGCATGGGATTTCTTAAGGGCTTGATTAAACCACATTAGTGGCATTAAGGCTTCTGCAAGACCTGTACTAACCATAATAGCCGCTATAAAACCTGACAAACTAAGTTCATTACTAAAAACAAGTAACATGCCTACACCTGTGACAGCTAATATTGTTGGTAACGGACTTAAAATAATCAAGGCAATCTTTCCAGGAATTGCTGTGAGATTAATCCAAGTTTTCGTGTAATGCCTGTATCTTTCAAGAGCTACATTATATCGTTTAGAAGAAGTACTTCCATCATCAAATGTTCTTACAACAGGCATCGCCTGTACAAACTCTATAACAGCCTTATTAATATCAGACTGACTTTGTTCATATCTTTGTCTATGCTTTGCATCATCTTTTGTGGCTCCATACATGAGGATCATGCCTAAAATGAGTACCCCTACAGCTACAAGAGCTATTCGCCAATCAATAGTAAGCATAGCTATTAAAGATATAATAGGTGTTGTAGCACTTTTTCCTATCAAGGGTATACTGTCAGCAACAAAAACGTGAAGATTCTTAACATCGTCTAAAAGCACTTTCTTTAAGGACCCAGTTCCTATTGTAATCACATAACCTAAAGGTACATCCGCCAGACGACTTGTGAGATCTTTTCTTAATATGGTTTCAAGTTTAAATGCACCAAGATGTGAGACAATAAAGCTGTAATAACGGATAGTAAATGTGATTATAATTACAAGGGTTAAAAGCCAAAATGATTGCCTAAAGTTCAAGCTTAACCCAAACAATTGAAGTTCTCCACCAAGAATAATGCCCATAATATTTGCTAATAGCATATTTCCTAAAATCATTAATATTCCTTGAATCACCGCAAGAACTATTGCACCTGCCATATAATTATTAATAGGTTTTATAATTGCCCAAAGCCCCTTATTATTTTCCTTACTTTTTGCCATTAAATTTACTCCCCTCCTAGTTAAATTTACATATCCCAGATACCATGTTATAATTTAATTGATAAACATTATCATTAGCATAGTATAACATTAACTTTTTACAAAAACTTCAATTCTAGATAACTATGGATAATAGCCGCAACATTTTAGATAATTGCCACAATATTTGGGGAGGAGAGTAAATGCAGACATTTATTGATAAAGTATATAAAAATTTTTTAAAAGACAATGGATATCATCATATTAAGAGTAATATGCCTGGCTATAACTTTAGTCTTGATAAAGATTTGGGAAAAGGACATTATTGTATATATCCAGTTAATAATTGTTTTGCTGTTACATCAAACAATACACAATACAAGACAGCCTACACATCTAAGAACTACACTCCTAAATGTATTGGCATTGGACACTACACTGCTTCAAACCCTAAAGACTGGTTCGGTAGCAGTATAGAATCTGGACGTCAAAGTATAGCTCTTTATGGAGATGAAACAATTGTAGAATTACGAGTCGTTCCAGGTGATTATATTAATTTAAGAAATATTGTCATTTTACCAGAATATTACCACCAACGTATCGAACCACTTACCGGTTTAGGTATTAAAGAATTTGCTAAGATAATGACTAATACTTTGACTCCGTGGAATGAACCACCTGAATTTACCCAATTGATTAATAGTATTTCTTCTCTTCCATATGGTAGTAATTATATAGATTTTATATTAGAAAATAAGATTTTAGGAATTATTGAAACCATCCTTGCTTATCATGAGATCCTGAACCTTAATGATTCAAAAATACAAGCAAATATATCTGACTTGAATAAATTACAGCTTGTTAAAGCACATATAGATAAACATTTTAACGAAAATATACGCATTGAAGAATTAGTTCAATTAGCATATATGAGTAAAAGCAAACTTTATCAACTATTTAAGGAAAAAGAAGGAATTACTATAACCTATTATATACAACAACAGCGAACTAATTCTGCAAAAAAACTACTGGTAACAACAGACCTACCACTTAGTTTAGTTGCAAAACAAGTAGGATATGCATGTCACAGTAGCTTTTCGGAGGTATTCAAATCAAGAGTAGGAATGACACCTAGTCAGTTTAGAAAGGCTTTCTTTTTAGATAAATAAATTTGTAAATATTATATTTTTTGAAGTGTCAAGAAATTGATACAATGAAGATAGGGTACGGAGTTATCGCTTCCATATACTGCTTTATTACTGTTCAAAAATAGGATTCTGTTTCTACTGGTTCACTTTCATATCGATCCTAAAATTAATTACCAATTGGTTGATACTTATGATTATACCAATATACATAGCTTCCACATATACGCCTCATTATTTGTTGTAACAGATTGTCTTGATGGAAGCAATAACTCCGTACCCTTGCTTTACATTTACACAATTAAAAACAGGCCATATCAAATGACCTGCTTTGTCATAACTTATTCTTATATACATTTTTTTCAACAATATGTCCAGGAATTACCCACACTTAGAATATCCACAGCTCCTACATACCACACAACCGCCTTCATGTTCGACCTTGGCTCCACATTCTGGACAGTATCTCATTGTTTTGCCTTCTTCTAATGATTCATCCATTCCCATGGAAATTTCATTTGTGTAGATATTGTCACACGTGTCTGAAAGCGTACAAGTAGCACAATCATCTGTGGATTTTGATTCTTCATTTTCAATTTCTCTGGCTATATCACCAACATTTTTCTCATCTTCTAGTATGTTCATATTCATGACCTTTTCTAGGGCTTTACCTATAGCATCGGGACATGATAATACGTTTATTCCTTTGTCACCCTTGCCTCTTTGCATTAAAGTAGAATGACATCTTATGCCCTTAAGCTGTTCTATAATAGCTTCAGCACTTATGCCTGCACGTAGGGCTATAGAGATGAGTCTACTTGTAGCTTCACTTTGACTTGGACAACCCCCTGCTCTACCAAGGTTGGTGAATACCTCACAGATTCCCTTTTCATCGTAATTAGCTGTTATATATAGGTTTCCACACCCTATTCTCACTTTTTCAGTAATCCCCATTGTTGTTTTTGGTCTGGATCTTGGAATTATTCCTTTAACTTCTGTTGCAGCAGCTTCTTCAATCTTATTGTCCTTCAATTTACCTATATTTAATACCTGCCCATCCCTACTACCATCCCTATAAATTGTGATTCCTTTACATCCCAATTTATAAGCGAGCATATAAACCTCGGCAACTTCCTCCTTAGTAGCATGATTTTCAAAATTAACTGTTTTAGAAACAGCATTATCAACATGCTCTTGGAATGATGCTTGCATTTTGATATGCCACTCCGGTGAAATATCATGGGCTGTAACAAAAATTTTCTTTATGTACTCTGGAATCTCTTTTATATCATGTATGCTTCCCTTTTCTGCCACTTTTTCCATTAGCTCTTCTGAATAGATGCCTTCTGCCTTAAGATATTCTTTGAATAACGGATTAACTTCAATTAGTTTGTCATCATCCATTACATTTCTATAGTAGCATAGTGCAAATAATGGCTCTATACCACTCGAAGTTCCTGCTATGATACTTATAGATCCCGTTGGAGCTATAGTTGTTGTGGTTCCATTTCTAAGCTCTACATCCCTTTGTCTAAATATACTTTTGTCATGATTAGGGAATATGCCTCTCTCCCTAGCAAGGTCAATGGATTTTTCCTTCGATCTAACATCAATGAATTTCATGACATCCTTTGCTACCTTTACACCAGCCTCTGAGTTATATCCTATTCCTAGCTCAACAAGCATATCAGCAAAGCCCATTACTCCTAATCCAATTTTTCTATTTGATTTCGTCATTTCTTCTATTTCTTTTAAAGGATATTTATTTACTTCTATAACATTGTCTAGGAAACGAACAGCTAAATCCACCACTTCACCTAGTCTATCATAGTCAATTTTTGCTTTCTCATTTTCGTGTTTCACCATTTTAGATAGGTTTATAGAACCAAGGTTACATGATTCAAAGGGCAATAGAGGTTGTTCACCACAATTATGTACAACAATCCCATTAGCAATCAATGAATGGGTAATTTGTTCTGAAATATCATAGACCTCACTTTCCTTTTCTTCAATTATTTCTACTACCTTACTTATATACTTGGTGTTTTTCCTAGACTCTCTATTAATTTTATCTAATTTTTTATTTTTCTCAACATGTACCATATCCCCTATTACATCTTTAAACCTACATATATCATTGCCATTAATAATCAATTCAAAATAGGGTTTTGTATCATATACTCTCTCTTCTCCTTCTTTAGTTATATATCTGAACTTAGAAGGTTGTTCCTTAGATCTACTATATATATTTGAGTATATTCCTAAATTAAGCAATAATAGTTGTACATCCTGTAGTAACTTAAAAGAACTTGAAGTTAGTCTTATATCTCTATGATTTTCATCTATATAATTAATAGTACCATCTGAGCTAAATAAGCCGTTAAGAAAGGCCTCAACTGTCTTTTCAGATGCAGTAAAAATTGGATCTGGAACTCTCTTTTCATGAGCTTTTTTAGCTTGAATCCCACAATGCTTAATTGAATTAACAAAATCTTTTCTTTTGAATAGTAATTGCCATGTATTATTCTCTCTTTGATTGACTATTCCATTACCACCATCTTTAAGATAAGCTATTTCTTGCATTTTCTCCATAATATATTTCTCTTCATTTGCAAAAACCATTCCAATAACTTTTTCGTCGGATGTGAGCCATCCATCTCCTGTAACCCACCCTATAAATAATCCTAAATCTTCTCCAATAGTATCTTTTTCAGGAAAAAATCCTTTTCCAGATTGAACTAATATTTCATCTTCAACCTGTAAATCTTTTGCTGCAATCCATTCTTTTGTAGTAAAGATTTTATGCTCAGGTGTAACTTTTAATTCCTGACCATTATTTAATCTTATACTCAAAGTATTCTTTATACCTGTCTTAAACACTTTTGCTTTTCTCAACGTGACTCCATTTTCATAATATTCTCGTCCATTGTATTTTACTTTTCTATTTACAACTCGATTATCGGTAATTATATCTATATAATTATTCTCATACTTTTCATATAAATCTTTAATTTTTTCAAGCCCATTTTTAGTGGATATAAAGGTTTCAGGATGTAAGCACGGATTTGTACTTTCTATCTCACCTATCTCTGGTACTATATTATCCCTATTAATTCTATCTAAAAATACTATGCCTGGCTCTCCATTTGTCCAAGCCATGGAAACTATAGTATCAAATATTTCCTTGGCATTTAGTTTTCCTACTGCTCGTTTTGTCCTAGGTTCAAGAAGATCGTACTCGCGATTTTCTTCAACTGCTTTCATGAATTCTTCTGTTAATCCAACACTTATATTAAAATTGTTTAATTCAGTACTATTTTCCTTACATTTTATAAATTCCAATATATCCGGGTGATCTATGCGTAGGATACCCATATTGGCCCCTCTTCTTTTGCCACCTTGTTTTACAGCTTCAGTGGCAGAATTAAATACCTTCATAAAACTTATTGGACCCGATGCAACACCTCCAGTTGAAGCCACTGTTGATCCTTTACCTCTCAACCTTGTAAAGCTAAATCCAGTTCCTCCACCACTCTTATGTATTAGTGCCGCATTTTTTACTGCTTCAAATATGCCTTCCATTGAATCTTCTACAGGTAATACAAAACAAGCAGATAATTGTCCTAAATCTCTTCCTGCATTCATTAGTGTTGGAGAATTTGGAAGAAATTCAAGGTTTGTCATCATTTTATAAAATTCTTCTTCAATATCTTTAATTGATTCCGATGAAGGATACTTTTCTTCAGCCGATGCTATGTGATGAGCTACCCTCCGAAATAAATCTTCAGACGACTCCATTATATTTCCTTTTTCATCTCTAGCTAAATATCTTCTTTCAAGTACTGTTAATGCGTTTACCGTGAGCTGCATATTACACCACCCTTATCTATATTTAGTATTTTTTTCTTAGCGATACACTATATATTGTATCACCATATATTTTTAGAGTCAAAGAAAAAAATTAGAACCATCTAAGCTCTTCCACCTTTATAAAATTTCTCTTTGAGAAACTATCTATATTAGAAGAAAAAAGATGGTACCTAAGCACCATCTTTTTCAACCTATTATCTTGAGAATATCCTTTATTGTTTCCTTTGTGAATTCACCTTTTTTGTACTTTCGTTTAGCGACTATAATGTCAACTTGATCCCCTTTACCTAATATTTCTCCAATGACTTGAGGAATTTCAATAAATGTACCTACGGGTTTAAAATCAACATCTAAAAATACAAAAGTAGGTATTTTAGCTTTACCATCAACTTTAAAATCATTTAAATATTCTTCGTTACCTTTTCTTGAAACTATCTTCATATTTATATGTTTATTGAGGTCACAAATTTTTTTAAGGGCAGGTAAATTTATTACACAATCGGGGCACCATATTTCTGCAAATACTAAGACATTAATCTCTTTATGTATAGAGTTTATTCTGTCTAACAAAGTATCATCGATTTCTATGTTATTATAAATTTCCAGTATCTTATCTTGATAGGCTCCATCATCGTGGGACATAAATTCTTCGTAAGCTATGCCACTATCATATAACTTTTTGATGTCCATTTTTATCCCCCTTTTTTGTTTAACCCAGATTATTCATAGGAAGTATAAAAATACAAGTCAGTCTGAATTTCCTATAGGGTTTAATAATATAATTATATAAAATTTTTTTTGATAATACAATTTTATGCTGAAATTCTTAGATGTATTACAGGTATTAGTTTTCAATAGTTTTTCTTGCTCAATGCTAATAATTACTAAAAAAACCTGAAAGAATTTTTTTCTTTCAGGTTTTAAATAATTAACCGGCGACGACCTACTCTCCCAGGCAGTTGCCCACCAAGTACCATCGGCGCAGAAGGGCTTAACTTCTGTGTTCGATATGGGAACAGGTGTATCCCCTTCGCTATAGCCACCG